>JANNUK010000113.1:0-23280 GCA_031395155.1 Chloroflexota bacterium
CGAAGCTCTTCCACCCGCAGGGTGTCCGCTTAGACGGTCATCTCCTGCGAGGTGGTGCAGCTACTGTGGTCGATCACTGCACATCACCTCCTTTCGTTCCGCGCCACCCTACCCGAACACGCGGCCCGGTGCAAGAGACCAGCGAAGGGTTCTCCTCGCACCCGCGGCCCGATCGAAGCACTGTGCCGACGTTCAGGCGGCTCGCTGGAGGAGCATCGGCCGCACCGCCGCGCCCGTGAGGAGTTCGACCGCGCGGTCGAGGACCGGGTCGCTTCCCGCAGGCGCGTCCGTTGGCACCTCGACCGGCACGTCTGGTTCGAGGCCGGTGTGGTGAATCCAGCGCTTGTTGGGCGTGAGCCACCTGGCCACGGTCAGGCGAAATCCACCGTTGTCGTTCTCGAGGGCGGTCCATTGCTGGACGGTGCCCTTGCCGAACGAGGTCTCGCCGACCAACCGGCCGCGGCCCGTATCCTGGAGGGCGCCGGCCACGATCTCGCTGGCCGAAGCACTGCCCCGGTCGATGAGGACGATGACTTCGATCGACGGATCGGTGGCCACGCCACCTTCCTCCGCCGTCGTGGGCGTCTGCTTGCCCTTCGAATCCTCCTCCCAGAAGACTGGCCCCGTGGCGATGAACGTGCTGGCCACGGTGCGCGCGGCGGTCACGAACCCGCCGGGGTTGCCCCGAAGGTCGACGATCAACCGGCTCCGGCCGGCATCGACATGCGCCTCCACCGCCTCGACGAACGCCTTGGCGCCCGTCTCCGAGAACCCCGTCAGCCGAACGTAGCCGATGGTGCCGTCGGCAAGCTCCTCGCTGATCACCTCGCGCTGGATGATCACGTCGCGCACGATCGAGATGTCCTGCGGCGCGCCTCCGTCACGCACGACCGTCAGGACAACCGTGGTGCCCTTCTTGCCGCGGATCCGATCACGGGCCTCGTCGATGGACAGCCCGTCGAGCGTGGAGCCGTCCACGGCGAGGACGATGTCTCCGGCCCGAAGGCCCGCCTTGAGGGCGGGTGAGCCGTCGATCGGGGCGATGATGACCAGCCGGCAGTCCGTGCCGAGTGTCGAGCAATCGGTGGGCGAACCGTTCCCGGCACGCGTCCCAATCTCGGCGCCGATGCCCTCGAACTGACCGGAGATGCCCTGGAGGCTGTCGCGGTATTCCTGGGAGGTGAGGTACGAGGAGTAGGGATCGCCGATCGCCTCGATCATCCCCTTGATCGCGCCCTCGATCAGCGCCTTGCGATCGATCTCGCCCCCGGCGTAGCGCTCGGTGACCGCCTGGTAGGCATCCCAGAACGGTTGGAACTCGGTCTCGAGCGCGGCCGGGGTGCCCGGCTGCTCCGCGGTTCGCCGGCCGAGGCTGTAACCAGACAGGAACAGCGCACTGCCGGCGAGCACGGCCACGAGGACGACCGCCGCCCCGAAAACGAATCGGCCGCGTCGCGGCGGTGAGCCGACCGGGATGATCGGGGCCGGCTCAAAAGACGCGGATTCGACGGACGCCGCGGGCGTTGCCGGGTTGGGAGCGGCGGGATCGAGGGGGTTCATCGTGACGAATCGTCCTCAAGATGGGTTGGTCGAAGCAGAGTCCAGTCGACGCTCGACCGGACGTGACGGGTCCGGTCGGACAGCCTACACCGACTCACCCGAACCTACGTTTGGCGCAGCCGCCCGGATCGACTGCCGTGCCTCCCGCGCGTCAGCGGATCAGGTAGGTGCGGACGGAGATCCACGAACCGAGCACGCCGAGACCGACCCCGGATCCGGCGATGACCACGACGAGATCCCGCGCCAGGGGGCCGACCTCGATCGGCAGGAACCGGAACAAGTCGAACATGAACCGGTTGAGCGGGTCCGCGGCGAGGGCCAGGACGCCGAGCGCGATGACGGCGCCGAGCAGGCCAACGAGGGCGCCCTCGAACACGAACGGCCAGCGGATGAACGCATCGGAGGCGCCGACCAGGCGCATCACCTCGATTTCGTCCGCCCGGGCGACGACCGCGAGGCGAATCGTGTTGACGATGATGAACAGGACGATGAAGCCGATCACGAGAAGCACGATCGTGCCCCCCGTCCGCAGGAAGTCGGTCACGGTCAGCACCCGGTCAACGAGATCCTTGATGTTCTTGACGCGCTCCACGGTGGCTTCGCCCCGCAGCCGTACGCTGACGAGGCCGAAATCGCGCGTGTCGACGAGCCCCACCTCGATGCTGGCATGCAGCGGGTTCGTCTGCAGGTAGCGGGTGAGGTCCTCCTGTCCCTGGGCGGTTCGAGCCTCGCGGAAGCGTGCGAGAGCCTCCTCTCGCGAGACATATGTCACGCCATCCACCTCGGGCATGGCCCGCACCCGCGCCACGAGGGCGACGATCTCGTCGGGTGCGGCGGTGTCGTGGAGGTCGGCCACGATCTCCACCTTCTGCTCGACGAAGTCAAGGCTGGCCAGGAGGCCCGCCTGCACGATCCAGAACCCGGCCAGGAGCAGCAGCATGAGGACCATCGTGGCGGTGGCAGCGATGCTCATGACCGCATTCCGCCAGAAGCCGAGCCACGCTCGGCGGAGGCTGAAGGCAATGAACGTGATCATCGAGCCGCCGCGTCAGTCTTCACGATGGTAGGCGCCGCCGATCTCGTCGCGGATGATCCGGCCATCCTCGAGCGCGACCACCCGGCGCCGCAGTGCCGTCACCACGTCCGCGTCATGTGTGGCCATCAGGACGGTCACCCCGAGCTCGTTGATCCGCAGCAGGAGCTGGATGATCTCCCAGCTGATGAGCGGGTCCAGGTTCCCGGTTGGCTCGTCGGCGATAATCAGCTTGGGGTCGTGGACGAGGGCCCTGGCGATCGCCGTTCGCTGCTGCTCGCCGGCCGACAGCTGCCTCGGCACCTGGTCGGCGACGCTCGATAGTCCGACCAGGGCGAGGACGCGGTCCACCCTCGGCCGAATCAGGCCATGCGCGGTGCCGGTCACCTCGAGGGCGAACGCGACGTTCTCCCGCACGGACTTGGTCGGAAGGAGCTTGAAATCCTGGAAGACGATGCCGATCGTTCGCCTGACCCTGGGGATCTGTCGGCGTGACAGCCTCGCCACGTCTCGACCGTCGACGACGACCTGACCGTGCGTCGCCAGCTCATCGCGGATCAGGAGGCGCATGATCGTCGACTTGCCGGCCCCGGAAGGGCCGACCAGGAACACGAAGTCCCCCTCAGGAATCACGAGATCGATATCGACGAGCGCCACCTTCCCGTTCGGGTAGCGCTTCGTGACGTCGTGGAGGACGACCACGGCCCGGTCCACGATCGGGACCGGTCGGCGGCGCTGGAACCAGCGGCGACGCTCCGGGCGAGCGGGACTCCCGGGCGCAACGAGGGTCATGAACGGCTCCGCGGGGACTCGGATTCGACGCTCGCCGCGGGCACTGCGATGAGAACCACGTCGCGGCTGAGGCTACCACTACCGGGCCGCGCGGACCGGCAAGCGCAGGTCAGAGGAGCCCCGGGGACATCGGCAGATACCGGGAGAAGTCGGCGAATGGCTTGGTCCAGCACAGCAGGACGGGGAAGCCCTCGATCCGGAACCCGGCCCGGAGAAGATCGGTGGTCGCCCTGTCTGCATCACCGGCGACCCAGCATGTCTGAGCGCCGCGTGGCTTGACGGCACCGAGGAGGTGTCCGAGGACGGGGCTGAGCAGCGCCGGGTCACGCACCGCCAGGGGACCGATCCTCCCGACCGGCGAGGCGTAGCCGTAACCGATGGCGTCGTGGTCAGGACTCAGGTACAGGAATCCGTGCGCCTCCGTCGTGCGGAGATAGCGATGGTCGAGGGGGTGGGCATAGCCCAGCGCCTTCCGGTCCAGATCGTCGATCGCGTCGGCCAGCATTCGGTGGCCCTGGCCGTCGCTCGGTCCGGCGACCACGGCGAACGGCACCGCCTGGACGCCGGAAGGCAGCTCCGGCAGGGTGGCGGGGCGGGCTCCGGCGCCGGAAACGCCGGCGAAATTCCAGATCGGCCGGCGCGGCACGATCCCGAACGAGGCATAGAGGGCGTTGGAGATCGGCTGCGCGCTGTCCGTTGCTGTCGCGAGCGTCAGGCCGGCGTCAGGGGGCGGCAGGATTCGCGTGAGGATCGCCCGTCCGAGGCCATTGGCCTGCTCATCTGGCTGCACGAACAGCATCGACAGGAACCACACGTCGTCGCGTACGACCGCCGAACCGAAGGCCACCACCCGCTCCATCCAGGCTCCGTCCGGCCTGGTCGCGACCATGAACCGCCCGGGATCGGTGGACAGCGTGTGCGCGTGCAACCGTCCGAGTCGGCCCGCCGAACTCGGGTCGAGCGGGATGAGCGGCTGGTTGAGGCGCGACTGGTACGCGTTGATGCCGTCGCGCCAGAGCTCCGCGCAGGCGGGCAAGTCGGCTTCGGTCGCCGCCCGGAACGTAACGGCGGGCGGCACTGCGTTCAGCCCGGTTCGTTTCCACCGGCGGCCGGTGGATCGTCGTCGGCAGTGGGCGGCGACCCGGTCGCGAGCCGTTCCAGCTCGGCCTGCATGAAGCTGTCGAGATCACCGTCGAGCACCGCGCCGGTGTTCGAGGTCTCGTAGCTGGTGCGCAGGTCCTTGACCATCTGGTACGGGTGCAGCACGTAGCTCCGGATCTGGTTGCCCCAGCCGGCCTCGACGTGCTCGCCGCGGATGGCGCGACGTTCGGCCTCCTTCTCCTCGAGGGCCCGCTCCAGCAGACGCGCCTTCAGAACTCTGGTCGCCATCTCCTTGTTCTGGGTCTGGCTGCGCTCGTTCTGGCTCTGGGTCACGATCCCGCTCGGCAGGTGGGTCAGGCGGACGGCCGAGTCGGTCTTGTTGACGTGCTGGCCGCCGGCACCCTGCGAACGGTAGGTGTCCACCCGGATCTCATCCCAGTTCAGTTCGATGGCGATGTCGTCCTCCACCTGGGGCAGGACCTCGACCAGGCCGAACGTCGTCTGGCGACGATTCTGCGCGTCGTATGGGCTGATCCGAACCAGTCGGTGGACCCCGCGCTCGGCGCGCAGCCAGCCGTAGGCAGCTCGACCGTCGACCGACACGGTGGCGCTCTTGATGCCGGCCTGTTCGCCCTCCTGCTGGTCGAGAATCGCGGTCTTGAATCGGTGGCGCTCCGACCAGCGGAGGTACATCCGGAGGAGCATCTCGGCCCAGTCGGTGGCTTCCGTTCCGCCGGCGCCCGCGCTGATCGTGAGGAGCGCCGAGTGGTCGTCGTATTCGCCTGAGAACAGCAGCTGGGTCCGCTCGCGGTCGAAATCGGCCACGAGCGCCGCGCCGTCGCGGTCTAGCTCGGCGTCGAGTTCCGGATCGCCGGATTCGTCGACCAACTCGCGCAGCGTCAGCAGCTCGTCGGCGCGCGCCTCGAGGCCGTGCCACGTCTCGATCTCGGTTCGGAGCGCGTCAGCTTCCCGGAGGACCTTCTGGGCCTCCTGCTGGTTGTCCCAGAAGCCGGGATCCTGCGTTCGGGTCTCCAGCTGCGTCAGGCGTCGCTGGCGGGCCTCGAGGTCAAAGATGCCCCGAGGTCGACCGGATCCGCTCGGCCAGGTCGCGAATGGCGGAGGCGTCCACCTAATTGCGTTCCTGGAGGTCCTGGAGGAGGAGCGGACGAAGCTCGATCAGGCGCAGGGCCGTCTTGCTTCGGGCGACGACGGGGTTCACACACGGGCAATAGCTGTTGTGGGGGCAGACACCGCAATTTCCATCGCAATCGAGGGCGGCGGCGTAGCTGCAGTTCCGACAGTCTCGCTCACAGGCGATGAGATCGACGAATGATGATTCCTCGGCCTGCTTCACAAGTCCCTCTCTGGTCTGGGGGGCAGCGACTGTCGGGCGCGGGGCGTTGAGGCGGGCCGCGGGAGGCCCTGCGAGCGGGAAGTTTTACGAAGTATAAGGGACGGAATCGACCTCGCCAAGGGGGTAGTCCTGCGCCGCGAACCAGGCCTGCCCAGGATCACCGATCAGAGCGGCCGCCCTCGATGAAATAGACAGCCAGGGCCCCCAGCTCGCGCATGGTCGCATCGAGCCGACGCACGAGGTCGGCGTCGGTTGGGCTGGTCTCCGTGGGCGACCCCCAGACGGTGAGCCCCTCGTCGGTGGCGATGCGCAGCGAGCGGAGCATGTGCGTCCGGCCGGAGACCACCACGGCCGAATTGATCCGGTTCGCGCGCAGCAGGCCGCCCACCGCTTCGAGCGATTCCCGCGTGGTTCGGCCCTGATCCTCGTACAGGATCGCCGTATCCGGGACCCCCTGGCTGATCGCGTAGGCACGACCCGCGGCCGCCTCCGTGGTCCGATCGCCCTCGGCCTTGCCGCCGGTCACGACGAGAACCGGCGCGACGCCATCGTGGAACAGCGCAACAGCGTGGTCGAGCCGCGCCTTGTAGACCGGCGACGGCACGCCGTTGTACTGGGCCGCCCCCATGACGATGATCGCCTCGGCGGGGCGGCGCTCGTCGAGTGCACCCTGCTGCCAGATGCGCACGGTCGTGTAACCGCCTGCCATGACGGCGAACAGCAGACCAACGAGCGCCAGTCGGAGGAGGTCTCGCGCCATCAGGCCCGCGCCGTCGCGGTCACGCCGACCGGCCGCCGCCCAGGATCAGCGTCCGTGGCACTTCTTGTACTTCAGGCCTGATCCGCAATAGCAGGTATCGTTGCGCCCAATCCGCTGTCCGGACGGCGTGTAACCGGGTCGGACTCCTGGCCCGTCGCCGGACGTGGCCGATCCTCCGGCAGCGGCTCGCGGCGTCGAGCCCAGCGGGACCCCGCCGAGTGTCTCGCGGGCCCGGCCGCCACCGGGGAAGCCCCGGGCGATGCCGCTGATAAGTGGTGGGTCTCCTGCAGCACCACCTGCAGCAAGCGCGGCACCGGACCCCGCGGCCATCAGCGGCCCGGCTGCGGCGGCTCTCGAAGCCCCCGTCGCCGTCGGGGGCCGTGCCGGCTGACCCGGACCGGGCAGCGGCACCGGGCCCACCGGTGCCTGGCGCGACACGGTGACCCGGAAGATGGAGGTCGCCACCTGGTGGCGGATGAGCTCCTTCAGTTCGTCGTAGAGCCGATGCGCCTCCTTGCGGAACTCATTGAGCGGGTCCTGCTGGGCGTAGCCGCGCAGGCCGATGCCCCGGCGCATGTCATCGATCTCGGTGAGGTGCTCCACCCAGATCGAATCGATCGTGCGCAGGAGGACCAGGCGCTCGACCATCTTCCAGTCGGCCTCGCCGACCTCGGCCTGACGCGCTGCCAGGCGCCGGTCCATGAGGCCGTGGAGATGCTCGACGATCGCTTCGCGGGTGCCGAGCTCCCACAGCGGCTCTTCGTCGATATCGGCCACGTCGAAGCCCATCCGGCGGACGTCGGCGACCAGGCCCTCCATGCCCCAGGCATCGGGCGAAGGATCCGAGAGGTACTGGGCCGCCAGCGCCTCGACCTCTTCGTCGAGGAACGCCTGCACTGTCTCGGCCAGGTCCTCGTTGCGAAGGACTCGGTCGCGTTCCGCGTAGATCGTCTCACGCTGGAGGTTGATGACGTCGTCGAACTCAACGACGCGTTTGCGCATGTCGAAATTGAAACCCTCGACGCGGGTCTGAGCGCTTTCGATCGTCTTGCTCACCAGGCGCGATTCGATCGCGACGTCGTCCTCGAGGCCCATTCGCTCCATGAGGCCGGCCACGCGCTCCGAGGCGAAACGCTTCATGAGGTCGTCGTCGAGCGAGAGGTAGAAACGCGACGAGCCGGGATCACCCTGGCGGCCGGCGCGCCCGCGCAGCTGATTGTCGATGCGCCGCGAATCGTGGCGTTCCGTTCCGATGATGTGCAGCCCGCCGACCGTGACCACCTCGTCGTGAGCCTTTTCACAGATCGCCTTCGCCTCGGTGAGCGCGGCGTCATACGTTGCGCGATCCACCTCGGCCGGGTTAAGGCCCTTGCGGTGCAGCAATTCCGAGGCCAGGCCTACCGGGTTGCCGCCGAGCTGGATGTCGGTGCCGCGGCCGGCCATGTTCGTGGCGATCGTGACCGCGCCGGTGCGCCCTGCCTGCGCGATGATTCCCGATTCACGCTCATGGAACTTCGCGTTGAGAACTTCGTGCTTGACCCCGCGGCGCTGGAGCATCGAACCGAGGAGCTCCGACTTCTCAACGGAGACCGTGCCCACGAGGACCGGCCGCCCTGCCTCCTGCATCTCCGCAATCTCGTCGATCACAGCGTTGAATTTCGACTGTTCGTTACGGAACACGAGGTCCGCTTCGTCGTCGCGAATCATCTCGCGGTGGGTCGGGATGGCCACCACCTCGAGGCGGTAGATCTTGTGGAACTCCTCGGCCTCGGTCATCGCGGTCCCGGTCATGCCGGCGAGCTTGTTGTAAAGCCGGAAGTAGTTCTGGAACGTGACGGTCGCCATCGTCACGCTCTCGCGCTGGACGTGAACGCCCTCCTTGGCCTCGACGGCCTGGTGGAGACCCTCCGACCAGCGCCGGCCCGGCATCTGCCGCCCGGTGAACTCGTCGACGATGACGATCTCGCCGTCCGTGACGATGGAGTCGCGGTCGCGCTTGTACAACGCGTGGGCGCGCAGCGCCTGTTCGAAATGGCGAGCGAGCCGCGGGTCCGCGTCGAACAGGTTGTCGATGCCGAGCAGCTTCTCGATCTTCTCGACGCCGTCCTCGGTGGGGCTGACCGCCCGGTCCTTGAGATCGATGAAGTAGTCGC
The DNA here is from genome assembly GCA_031395155.1 of Chloroflexota bacterium. Lineage (GTDB taxonomy): Bacteria > Chloroflexota > Limnocylindria > Limnocylindrales > CSP1-4 > CAKKPP01. Next base: position 8,754 of record JANNUK010000113.1, read on the forward strand.
CGCCCTCTTCCTCGCCCTCCGCCCGCTCGACGAGGCGGGGGAGAAGACGGGCAAAGGTCTGGTACAGGTCCCCCGACTCCTCGGCCTGGCCGGAAATGATCAGGGGTGTCCGAGCCTCGTCGATGAGGATGTTGTCGACCTCGTCGACGATCGCGAACGAGCGCTCGCGCTGAACGCGCTGATCCAGCTCGAGGACCATGTTGTCGCGGAGGTAGTCGAAGCCGAACTCGTTGTTCGTGCCGTACGTGACGTCCGCGGCGTAGGCCTCGCGTCGCGTCACCGGACGCAAGTTGATGAGGCGCTCGTCGCTCGTTGGGTATCCGGGCTCGAACAGGTAGGACGCGTCGTGGGTGATCATCCCGAGGCTCACGCCGAGGAAGTGGAAGACAGGGCCCATCCACTGCGGGTCGCGCCGGGCGAGATAGTCGTTGGGGGTGACGACGTGGACGCCTCGTCCGGTCATCGAATTGAGGACCGCGGCCAGGGTGGGCACGAAGGTCTTGCCCTCGCCGGTGCGCATCTCGGCGATCCTGCCCTGGTGGAGGACCGCCCCACCGATCAGCTGCTCGTCGAAGTGGCGCATCCCCAGTGTCCGCTTCATCGCCTCGCGGCTCATCGCGAAGACCTCGGGCATGACCTCATCGAGGGCGGCCTGCACATCGGCGAGCTCCCGCTTGTGGCGGGCCCTGGCCAGCTCGCGGCGACGCTCGGGTTCAGGGTGATGAAGCTCGTCGTCGCTCGGCTCACCCGGGACCGCCAACTCGCGGATCTCCGCGCGGATCTCCGCAATACGGGCGCGGATCTCGTCCTCGGACAGGGTTTCGAACTCGGGTTCGAGCTTGTTGGTGGCGTCGATCAGCGGCTGAATTCGGCGAATCTCGCGGTCGTTCGAGTCGACGAATCGGGAGAGGAAGCGCATGGCCGGTGCAGTATAGGGCGACTCGCCGCTGCGACCCTCGTGTTCGATGTGCGTCGAGCAGATCGGGGCCGTGCGTTCGGCGACGTCGATCAGCCCCAGAAGCCCGTCCCGTAGCCGAGGACGATCAGCACGAAGGTCGTAGCCGCCAGGCCGGCCCAGAACGCCACCGAGCGGCCGATCGACGTCGGGTTCATCTCGCGGTTCCTGAGCGCAGGGAGACGGCCGCCCTTCAGGGCCGAACCCCAGCGCGGGGACTGCAGCTGGTTGCGCCAGTTCAGGTCCTCGACGGGACGGGGCTCCACGCCGCCCTTTCCGTCGGGTCGGTGGAGCTGGAGGGTCATCGGTCTTGGTGTACCTCAGGCGGCCGAGTGGTCTGCATCGTCTGCAGGCTCGTGATCCGGCTCGTTCCGGAGATCCAGTCTGCGCGCCACGCCATCCTCCCACAAGAGCATCTCCTGGGTGAACGACACTTCGCTGCTGAACAGCGCCCCGACCGACTCGCCGCGATGGATCCGCTTGATCGCCTCGCCGATGAGCGGCGCCACGGACAGCGTCGTGAGCTTCGAGAGTCGCTTCGCGGCAGGCAGCGGCACCGAGTCCGTCAGGACGACCTCGACGAGGCTGGAGTCGCGGATCCGATCGACGGCAGGGTCACTCAGGACACCATGCGTGGCACAGGCGTAGATCTCCGTTACGCCCTCGCGCTCCAGCGCCCGAACGATCTCGACGAGGGTCCCGCCGGTGTCGATCTCGTCGTCGACGATGATCGCCCGCTTGCCTCGAACGTCGCCGATCACGTTCATCAGCTCGGCACGATCGAGGTTTCCGACGCGCCGCTTCTCGATGATCGCGAGTGGGGCATCGAGCAGCTCGGCGAACGCGCGGGCCCGCTTTGCGAAGCCGAGATCCGTCACGATCACCAGGTCCTGGAGGTGCTTGTGCTTGAAGTAGTTCGACAGGATGTGGACTGCGGTCAGCTCGTCCACCGGAATGTTGAAGAACCCCTGGATCTGGCCCTGGTGGAGGTCCATCGTCAGGACCCTGTCGGCGCCGGCCACGGTGATCATGTCGGCGACGAGCCGTGCAGTGATCGGAACCCGCGGCTGGTCCTTCTTGTCCGATCGGCCGTACGCGTAGTAGGGGACCACGGCGGTGATGCGGCCGGCGCTCGCCCGCTTGAAGGCGTCGATCATGATCAGGAGTTCCATGATCGACTGGTTGACGGGTCGGCAGGTGGGCTGGACGAGGAACACGTCCTTCTCGCGGACGTTATCGAGGATCTTGACGAAGATGTTCTCGTTGGCGAACTGGAAGACCTCGAGCCGACCGGGCTCACTGGCCAGGTAGCGGCAGATCTTCCGGGCAAGGTCCGGATTCGAATTCCCGTAGTAGATCTCGAACTGGTCCGAGTACACGGGTGCCTCCCGGTCGCCGAAAGTCCTCACGACTCCTGTGAGCCGTCGCCCGGTCCGCCGGCAGGAGGTGTCTCGCCGGGGGTTTCCGGATCGTCATTGTCGCCGATGCCTCGCGCCTCCGCCAGTCCCGCGCGGAACGCGGCGATGGCGACGACACGGTCGCCCTCGGCCAGGCGCATGACGATGACCCCGCGTGCGCTCGATGAGTAGCGATTGATCGTGTTCGTCTCGGTCCGGATGACCTGGCCGCCGGCAGAGATGAGCAGCAGCTCCTCATCGGCGTCCGTCACCTGCTGGACGGCGGCGACGTCGCCGGTCTTGCGACCCTCCAGCGAGATCAGGCCAACGCCCTGGCCGCCACGGTGCTTGCGCCGGAACTCGGTCAACGCCACGCGCTTGCCGACACCCGTCTCGGTCAGGACGAGCAGATCGGCATCCGGCTCCACGACGCTCATGCCGACGACCGAGTCACCCAGTCGGGCGAGCCGGATTCCGATGACGCCGGCCGCGTCGCGGCCCATCGGCCTGACCTCGGTCTCGGCGAATCGGGCGAGCTTGCCCTTGGCGGTGGCGATGATCACGTCGTCGTGGCCGGTTGACACGTCGACCCAGGCCAGCTCGTCGTCGTCGTTGATCGTGATCGCCCGGATGCCCGACGAGCGGACCCGTTCGAACTGTTCGAGCGGCGTCTTCTTGACGATGCCGCGCCGCGTCGCCAGGACCAGGTAGGAACCCGCCTTGAAGTCGCGCAGCATGATCGTCGCCATCGGGACTTCGCCGGATTCCACCTGGACACCGGGCAGGTTGATGATCGGCAGACCCTTGGCCTGGCGACTGGCATCCGGAATTTGATGGACCTTGGTGCTGAACACCCGGCCGCGATTGGTGAAGAACAGCGCCCAATCGTGGGTGTTCGCGACCAGCAGGTGCTCGACCGCGTCCTCCTCGCGGGTGACGTGGCCGATGATCCCCTTGCCGCCCCGGTGCTGGCGCCGATACGTGTCGACCGGCTGGCGCTTGACGTAGCCGCGGCCCGAGATCGTGACGACCACGTCCTCATCGGCGATCAGGTCCTCGTCGGTCATCTCGCGCGAGGAGTCGTCCTCGACGCGCGTCCTCCGATCGCCGGCATGACGGCGCTTCAGTTCGCCGAGTTCATCGCGGATGATCGCCAGGACGCGCGAACTGTTTGCGAGGATGTCCTCCAGCTCTGCGATGAGCTGAATCACCTGCAGATACTCGTCCTCGATCTTCTGTTGCTCGAGTGCCGCCAGCCGGGCGAGCCGCAGGTCGAGGATGGCCTGGGCCTGCAGCTCCGACAGGTCGAAGCGGGTCATCAGGTTCGTGCGCGCCACATCGGTGTCGGCAGATTCCCGGATGGTCTTGATCACCGCGTCGAGGTGATCGAGAGCCGTCTTGAGGCCCTCGAGGATGTGCGCCCGCGCCCGCGCCTTGCCGAGGTCGTACTCGGTCCGTCGGCGGACGATCTCGCGGCGGTGTTCGACGTAGTGCTGGAGGACCGCCTTGAGCGACAGGGTCTGCGGCTGGCCATCGACGAGCGCGAGCATGTTCATGTTGAAGGCCGTCTGCATCGTCGTGTGCTTGAACAGGTTGTTCAGGACCTTGTGTGGGTTGGCGTCGCGCTTGATCTCGATGTACATGCGCATCCCATCCCGGTCGGATTCGTCACGCAGGTCGGAGATCCCCTCGAGCTTCTTGTCCTTGACGAGCTCGGCGATCTTCTCGAGGAGCGAGGCCTTGTTCACCTGGTACGGGAGCTCGGTGACGATGATCGCCATCCGGTCGCCGCGCACTTCCTCGAACGCGACCTGGGCGCGCATCACGACCCGGCCGCGGCCGTGGGCGTACATCTGGCGGATCGCGTCGACGGTTTCATGCTCGCCGGTGATCGGGTTCCGTTGCTGCTCGAAGCGGTAGATCGTTCCGCCGGTCGGGAAGTCCGGCCCGTGCACGATCTGGCAGAGATCGTCCGACGTGATCTCGGGATCGTCGATGATCGCGATCGTGGCGTCGCAGATCTCGCCGAGGTGGTGGGGCGGAATGTTCGTCGCCATGCCCACGGCGATCCCCGACGATCCGTTCACGAGCAGGCTCGGCAGGCGGGCCGGGAGGACGCTGGGTTCGCGCTGCGTCGCGTCGTAGTTGTCGACGAAGTCGACCGTCTCCTTGTCGATGTCCGCGAGCATCTCGGCGGCGATGGCCGTCAGCCGCGCCTCGGTGTAGCGCATTGCCGCCGCGGAGTCGCCGTCCACCGAGCCGAAGTTGCCCTGGCCGTCGACGAGCGGATAGCGCATGGAGAAGTCCTGGGCGAGTCGCACGAGGGCGTCGTACAGGGCGACGTCGCCGTGCGGGTGGTACTTGCCCATGACCTCGCCGACGATCGCCGCGCACTTCCGGTACGAGCTTGTCGCCGACAGGCCCATCTCGCCCATCGTGTAGAGGATCCGGCGATGGACCGGCTTGAGGCCGTCGCGGACGTCGGGCAGCGCTCGGGCCACGATCACGCTCATGGCGTAATCGAGGTAGCTCACCCGCATCTCGTCCTCGACGCGAATGGCGCGGATGTCGCCCAGGTTGTCGGTCACGGATCAGCTCTCCTGCGGTGGTCGATCAGCCGAGCGGGGGCTCGGGGTGGTTGCGGGGGTCGGGCAGATCACCAAATCGGGTACGGATCGCGGCCGCCTCGGATGTCGCCGGTGCGCCCGGCGTCCGGCGCACGCCGCCGAGGCGCGACCGCAATCGTTCGGCGTCGTCGCGCGTGAGTTTCGCCAGGGAGTCCCGGATCACCCAGGCACGCTGGCCGTCGCTGGTTGCGGCCGCGGTCTCCGTCTCGCGCTCGAGCGCCGCCAGTGTCGCCGCAGGGTCTTCCCCTGCCAACGTTCGATAGGCCCAGGCCAGCGCCTTTTGCACGTCCGGCTCGCTGTCGCCGATCAGTTGACCAAGGAGGTCGATGCCTGCTGAGCCAACGTCCTCCGCCAAGCCGTGACGCCGACCCTCGTGGGGCAGCGCGGCGATGGTCGACGCCACGAGGCGCCGCTCCCAGCGCGACGGCGAGAAGACCAGCTGCTCCAGCTCCGCCCAGCGAAACGGGGCGTGGAGAACGCCGATCGCATACGGCCGCGCGAGTGTGTCGATGGTGATCCAGTCGCCGGCCTGGCGGGCGGCCCGCCGCAGCAGCTGCCACGCCCGCTCGGGGTCCACGAGGACCAGCCGACCCAGCAGGCCGAAGGCCAGCCAATGGGCTTCGAGATAGTCCTCGCGGAGCAGGCGATCCGCGATCGACAAGAGTGGAGCGGACCGATCGCGACGCGTGTTCGAACGTAGCCCGGCGGCGACAGCGCCGAGCAGGGGCGTGCGCACACCCAGCGTGTGTCCGATTCCGGGCGCAATGGCCGCCTGGCCCTCGTGATAGGCGGGATCAGCGAGCGCGTCGAGGCCACGGCGCAGGGCTGCGGCGAACGGCTCCGGTTCGCCGACGAGGTCGCCGAGCGACCGGCCAAGCTCGCGAGCGCCGGGCCGCTTCGCGGCGACGAACGCCACCGAGCGCGCCGTGATCGGAGACGCGGGCACGAGCGTCGCTCCGGGCGAGGGGGTCACGAGGCTGCCTCCGTGCCTGCGTTCGGTGAACCGTCGCGGGCGATCTCAGACGTCAAGGTTGCGCACCTTTCGCGCCTCGGTCTTGATGAACTCCTTGCGCGGGGCGACCTTCTCGCCCATGAGCATCGTGAAGATCGCGTCGGCCGACGCGGCATCGTCGACCTCCGCCCGGAGCAGCGTGCGGGTCTCGGGGTTCATGGTGGTGTCCCACAGCTGGTCGGCGTTCATCTCGCCGAGGCCCTTGAAGCGCTGGACGGAGAGGCTCTTGACGTTCATCTCACGAGTGATCCGCTCCCGCTCCTTCTCGCTGTTCGCGTAGCGGGTGACCTTGCCCGTGCTGAGCCGATAGAGCGGCGGCTGGGCGATGTACAGGTAACCGGCCTCGATCACCTTGGGCATGAACCGGTAGAAGAACGTCAACAGCAGCGTCCGGATATGGGCGCCGTCGACGTCCGCGTCGGTCATGATGATGATCCGGTGGTAGCGGATCTTCGAGAGGTCGAAGCTGTCGCCGATGCCCTCGATCCCGGCACCGAGCGCGATGATCAGGGGGCGCACGTTCTCGCTCGCGACAACCTTGTCGAGGCGAGCCTTCTCGACATTGAGGAGCTTCCCGCGCATCGGAAGGATCGCCTGGAAGCGGCGGTCGCGGCCCTGCTTGGCGGAGCCACCCGCCGAGTCGCCCTCGACGATGTACAGCTCGCTTCGGGCCGGGTCGCGCTCCTGGCAGTCCGCGAGCTTTCCGGGCAGGGACAGGCCGTCCAGCACCCCCTTGCGGAGGACGAGGTCGCGAGCCTTGCGTGCAGCCTCGCGCGCCCGCGCCGAGGTCAGGCACTTCTCGATGATCCGTCGCCCGTCCCCCGGGTTCTCCTCGAGGTACTGGGACAGGCTCTCGCCGACGGCGTTCTGCACCTGGCCCTTGACCTCGGCATTACCCAGCTTGGCCTTGGTCTGGCCCTCGAACTGCGGATCGGTCAACTTCACGCTGATGACCGCGGTCAGACCCTCGCGGACGTCGTCGCCGGACAGGTTCGTGTCCTTGTCCTTGAGCACGCCGGCCTTGCGCGCCCAGTCGTTGAGCGAGCTCGTGAGCGCAGCCCTGAACCCGGTTACATGGGTCCCGCCGTCGACCGTGTTGATGTTGTTGGCGAAGGCGAGAACGTTCTCGGTGTAGCCGTCGTTGTACTGGAGGGCCACCTCGACCATCGTTGGACCATCGCGTCGCTCGACGTAGATCGGGCGCTGGTGGAGTGCTTCCTTGTTCCGATTCAGATGCCGCACGAATGACTGGAGACCGCCCTCGAAATAGAAACTGCGCTCGCGATCGTTGCGCTCGTCGATGAGCGTGATCCAGACACCCTTCGTGAGGTACGCCGATTCGCGCAGGCGCTGGCTGATCGTGTCGAACGAGTAGTCGATCGTCTCGAACATCTCGGCGTCGGCCTGGAAGCGGGTCGTCGTCCCGCGCCGCCCGCCCGCCGGGCCCATCCTCTTGACGGGAGTGGTGGGTTTGCCCCTGGCGTATTCCTGGACGTACACGCTGCCGTCGCGGGACGATTCGACACGCAGAAACGACGACAACGCATTGACGACACTGACGCCCACCCCGTGCAGGCCGCCCGACACCTTGTAGCCGCCCCCGCCAAACTTGCCTCCGGCGTGGAGCACGGTATGCACGACTTCAAGGGCGTCCTTGCCGGTCTTGTGGCGGCCGACCGGCACGCCTCGCCCATCGTCCTCGACGGTGATCGTCCCGTCGACGGCGATCGTGACCTTCACCGTGGTGGCGTGGCCCGCCATCGCCTCGTCGATCGAGTTGTCGACGACCTCCCAGACCAGGTGGTGGAGCCCGCGCGCGTCCGTCGATCCGATGTACATCCCGGGCCGGCGGCGAACCGCCTCGAGCCCCTCCAGAACCTGGATGCTCGCGGCCGTGTAATCCGACGCTGCACCGGCCTTGGCGCGCCGACCGCCGGCGGACCGGCCGTTCGATGCCGTGGTTCTGGTGGCTTCCTCGGTCACGCGCTTCCTCCGATCAGGCGGTCGTACAGCCGCCCGAGATCCTCGTCGCTGTAGTACTCGATGACGATGCGTCCACCCCGCCGTGTCCTGGCCAGGTGGACCTTGGTGCCGAGGGCGTGGCGGAGGTCGTCCTCCACGCGTTCCAGCTCAGGTTCCAGGGCGGATCGAGCAGGCTGCGCCGGAGACGTTGTGCGCGGCTCGCGCAGGCGCCGCACGAATTCCTCGGTCTGGCGGACCGACAGCCCCTGGTCGATGACCGTCGGCAGCACGCGCTCCTGCTGATCGGGGTCGAGGCCACCGAGGGCGCGCCCATGTCCCTCGCTGATCTCGGTCGCGGCGAGGGCGGCCTGGACGGCCGGCGCAAGGTCCAGGAGTCGGAGCGTGTTGGCCACCGTCGACCGAGCGCGACCCACCCGAGCGGCCAGGGCCTCATGGGTGAATCCGAACTCGTCGATCAACTGGCGGTACGCGATCGCCGTCTCGATCGGGTCGAGATCCTCGCGCTGGAGGTTTTCGACAAGCGACAGCTCGAGCTGCTCGCGATCGGCCAGCTGGCGAATCACAGCCGGGATGCGCTCGAGCCCGGCCAGCTGAGCGGCCCGGACCCGACGCTCGCCGGCGACGAGCCGATAGCCGTCGAGCGTCTCGGTGACGAGGATCGGCTGGATCACGCCGTGCTCGGCGATGCTCGCGGCCAGGGTGCGCAGTTCTGGCTCCTGCATCCGGCGCCGCGGCTGGTACGGGTTGGGTTCGATTCGGGCCAGCGGGATCTCGTGGGTGCCGTCACCGGCCGGGCGTTGCGGGATCAGCGCACTTAACCCGCGGCCGAGACCAAGGCTCCGCTTGGGTCGGACCGTCACGAGTCGGCCGTCACGAGGTGGGCCGCCGGTTCGCCCGAGCGGTGTGGCCACGCGTCGGGTGATATCGACGCATTCGACCCTTCCCGGGCAGCGACATCGTCGCGAGTGCGATGAGCCATGCGTGCCCGAACCTCGTCGCCGAAGCGCCGGTAGGCTGCGGCACCCTTTGAGTTTGGCGCGTACAGGGCGACCGGGCGTCCGTGGCTCGGCGCCTCGGACAGGCGCACGCTCCGGGGGATCACGGTTGCATAGACCTTGACGCCGAGGTGACGGCGAACCTCGGCCTCGACATCGGTGGCGAGGTTCGTTCGGGAATCGAACATCGTGATCACGGCGCCTTCGATCTCGAGGCGCGGGTTCAGATGCTCACGCACCAGCTGGATCGTGCCGATGAGCTGCGAGACACCTTCCAGCGCGTAGTACTCAGCCTGGATCGGGATCAGCACCGAATCGGCCGCGGTCAGGGCGTTGACCGTGAGGAGGCCGAGCGAGGGCGGGCAATCGATGAGGATCACGTCGAACCTGGATCGCGTCGGTTCGAGAAGGCGCGTCAGTCGACGCTCCCGCTGATCCATGCCGGCGAGTTCGACCTCGGCTCCGGCCAGGGCAATCGATGAGGCGACAAGCGACAACCCTGCGATCCCCGTCGGCACGGCAAGGTCCAACAGTGGAACACCGTCGATCACCGCGTCGTAGATCGATGCGGTGGCACCGTTCCGCTCCACCCCAAAACCGCTGGTCGCGTTGCCCTGGGGATCGAGATCGACGACGAGGACGTTGTCTCCGGCGAGTGCCAGGTGGGTTGCGAGATTGACCACGGTGGTCGTCTTGCCGACCCCGCCCTTCTGGTTGGCGCAGGCGATCGCTCTACCCACTCAGGAGCTCATCGTTGATCTGTCCACGTGATCGATTCTAGCATCGGAGCCCTCTTCCTTCCTTCGATTTACGTGCGGCGGGCCGGGGACAGTGTCGTCCGGATCGCTCTACCACGGCGCATCGGCCCATCAGCGCGCCCGTTTCACGTGAAACATCCCCCGACCCACTCCGCGTCGGTTCAGACGGGCAGCCCGAAAGCCCAAGGCGGCGTGATCGCCCGGCTCGTGGTCGGCGCGATTGCCCCCCGAAAGCCCCCATGGGATACTTCCGGATGAAGCACACCGGTCACCAACTCGACTCCGTGCGGCGAGGTGCGATTGGTCCGAGCCCACCGGTCAGTATTCCGAGGACGCCCGACCCGATGATTCTCCTCCTCGCCGCGGTCGGCTCAGTGGCAGCGGCGCTGATCGAGCTCAGCCTCACGCCGCACCTTGGCGTTGACGGTGCCCATCCCCACCCGGTGCTCGTGTTCGGCGTGATCTGGACGATCGTGATTGGAGTCGAGAGCGGCCTTGCCTGGGCATTCGTTGGCGGGATCGCGCTCGACATCCTGGCCGAACGACCGCTGGGATCGACCGCATTCGCCCTCTTGATCGCCGTCGGCGGTGCTTCGGTACTGGCCCGATCGATGGTCCGCCTGCGTCCGCTGGCCCCGATCGTGGCCGTGCCCATATTCAGCTTCACCTACTCCATTGTGCAGTTCGTCATGATCGGCGCGCTTGGCACGCCCATCTCTGTTGCCGACCCCGTCGAAATACTCGCACCCGGGATCGCCTACGACGCAGCGATCGCCGTGGTGATCGGACCTCTGGCGGTCGCCGTGAAGGATCGATATACGCCGGAAGAGCGCGTGGACTGGTGAGCACGTACGTCGACGGGCGGCCGGGGCGGGAGCGCCGAACGGCTCGGTACATCGTGTTCGCTGTCGCCCTCCTGCTTGGGATCAGCCTCCTGGCAGCACGCCTGGCGTACCTCCAGATCGCGCTCGGCGCGGACTACGCCGTCCTTTCAACAGGCAACCGGACCGTGGTGCAGGCGCTTCCGTCGTCTCGCGGGCTCATCTACGACCGCACGGGCCGCGTCCTGGTCACCAACATCCCCACCTATGCCGTGAAAATCCGGCCGGCGGACCTGCCCTATTCGCTTCGCGACGCGGTCGTGTCCCGACTGGCCGTGCTCGTCGGCATCGAGCCGGCGACAATCAACGAGACGATCGACGCGAATCCCGGTTCTCGGTTCGATCTCGTCAGGATCGCCCGCGATGTTCCGCTCGATATCGCCCGCGTGATTTCGGAAGCGCGCCTGGATCTTCCCGGCGTGGAGGTCGAAGTTGAGGCCCGCCGCGAGTACGCCTACGGCCCGCTCCTCGCACAGATTCTCGGGTACACCGGGCCCGTGGGCCCCGATCAGCTTCCCGACCTCCGTGCAGACGGCTACCTCCCCGATGATCTCCTCGGCAAGGCCGGCCTTGAAGCGGTTTACGAATCCGATCTCCGCGGGGTGTACGGGAGCGAGGTCGTCGAGCGCGACGCAACCGGCCGTCGCCTCCAGGTGCTACAGACCGCCAAGGAGGCCACCGCCGGCAATTCGCTCACGCTGACCATCGACGCACACGAGCAGGAACTGGCCGAGCAGGCGCTTCGCTGGGGGATGGACGAAGCCGGCCTGAAGCGTGGCGTCGTGATCGTCATGAACCCGCAAACGGGCGAGATCCTGGCGCTGGTGAGCCTGCCGACGTACGACGACAACGATTTTGCCCGAGGCATCAGCAACGCCGACTACGCCGCGCTGCTGGCCAACCCGAACAAGCCCCTGATCAACCATGCCGTCAACGCCCATTACCCGCCGGGCTCGACCTACAAGCTGGTGACCGCTCTCGGAGCCCTCGCCGACGACAAGATCTCGGCGTCCACGAAGGTCCTGACCAGGCCGTACCTCACGCTCGGGTCGACCCGGTTCTACGACTGGAATCGTCGGGGATGGGGCCCCTGCGACCTGAACTGCGGCTTCGGCCACTCGAGCGACACGTACTTCTTCCAGCTGGCCGGCATGCTGGGGATCGACAGGCTCGCGCACTGGGCGCGCGAACTCGGGTTCGGCGAGCAAACCGGGATCGACCTTCCGGGCGAGGCCCGTGGCACGGTTCCATCGAACCAGTGGAAGCTCGACACGCTCGGTGAGCCGATCTATCCCGGCGAGACGTATCAGGCCGGGATCGGCCAGGGCTACGACGTGGTCACCCCGATCCAGTTGATCAACGCCTACGCGACGCTCGCCAATGGCGGCAAGCTCTATCGGCCCCAGCTGGTCCGCGACGTCGTTGCACCCGACGGCACGGTCGTGCGGCCCTTCGAGCCTGACCTCATTCGTGAGGTCGACATCCCCGCCAAGGACCTCGAGACGGTGCGCCGCGCGGCACGCAACGTGGTCCTGATTCGACACACCTATAACCTCGTCGACCTCCCGATCGTCGTGGCCGGGAAGTCCGGAACCGCTGAATTCGGCACACGAGACCGACAGGGCCGCCTGCCGTTCCACTCGTGGTTCGTTGCGTTCGTCCCGAAGGACTCCGCCAAGACAGCAAGCGATCCCACCGGCATGAAGGCCATTGCGCGAACGGATTCCGATCTGGTCGTGCTCGCCTTCGCCTACGACTCGGGGACGAAGGGCAACGCCGCGACGGAGATCGTCAAGTACTTCCTTCAGCTCCACTACGGGATCGAGAAGGACTACCGCAACTTCGACCTCCTCGAGCGCGGCAACTTCTACCAGTCGAATTGATGGACGGCGGAACCGCGTGATGGGCATCGTGCGCACTCAACCGACGAAACTCGACGACTGGACGTCACACCGTGTCGGCGCGGCCTGGCGTCGGTTCGACCTGCAGCTGACGACCTACGCCCTGCTCCTCGCCTCGATCGGCCTCGCGATGGCGTACAGCAACAGCGTGGAAGTGGGACGGAGCGTGCTCGAGCCAGGCTCAGTGTTCCTGCGCGGCCTCATGTGGGCGGGAATCTCGCTCGTTGTGTTCGCGGTGGCGACGGCGTTCGACTACAAGTGGCTGCGCACCCTTGCCTGGCCGCTGTACGCCGCCCAGCTGGCCCTCCTGGCTCTCACGCTCGCGGTTGGTACCGGCGTCGGAGGCGCGTCGCGCTGGGTCCCGATCCTGGGAGTCCAGTTCCAGTTCAGCGAGATCGCCAAGATCCTCATGATCATCGTGCTGGCCAACTATCTCGGATCGCGACAGGGTCGGCTCGATACGCTTGGTTCCATCCTGGGCGCCAGCGTCCTGGTCGGCCCACCCCTGGTCCTCGTCATGCTCCAGCCCGATCTCGGCACGTCGCTCGTGTTCGCGGCCATCCTTGCCGGCATGCTCTTCATGTCCGGTGCCAGCCTGCGCTGGCTGGGCATCCTGGCTGCGGGCGTCGTCGCGTTCATTCCCTTTGCCTGGGCCAACGTCCTCAAGGACTACCAGCAGCAGCGGCTGACGGCGTTCCTGAACCCGAACCCCGACCTGCAGGGATCGGGCTACCAGCTGTTCCAGTCGCAGATCGCGGTGGGCAGTGGCGGCCTGTTCGGGAAGGGATTGACCAACGGCACCCAGAACCAGCTTGACTTCCTGCCGGTCCAGGAGACCGACTTCGTCTTCGCCATCCTGGCCGAGGAACTCGGCTTCATCGGCGGCATGGTGGTATTCGTGCTGTTCGTGGCCCTGTTCTGGCGGATCCTCACGGCAGCCTGGCGCTCAGAGGATCCGGTCGGCACATTGATCGGGATCGGCCTGGCGTCGATGATCTTCTTCCAGCTGGTCGTGAACGTCGGGATGGTCATCGGAATCATGCCGATCACCGGCATCCCGCTGCCGTTCATCACCCACGGCGGTGCGTCGTTGATCAGCCTGGCCGCCGGCCTCGGTATTCTCCAGAGCGTCAACATCCACCAGACGCGAGCGGAGTGGTAGGCGCCCGACCCCCTGACCGCCCGGGATTCGATCTGCCCGAGTGCGTGGCTCTGGCGCGCACGACCCGGAACGCAGCGGCGATCCGATAGACTCTCCGGACGGGCGATTGAGGCGACGGTTCGGGAGCCGCCCGGAGGAGGCACCGTGAGCAACCGCACGCGCCTGGCCAAGCAGAGGACCGTGGCCGTCACTCAGCGGCTGCTCGAGATCGAGCCCCTCCTCGTCAAGGAAAACGACACGGTCGGCGCCGTCATGCGGAGGTCGGCGGCGCAGCCCGAGACGCGCCTGATCGGTGTCGTCGACGACGCTGGAATCCTCGTTGGCGTCATTCCGATCCTGCGCCTGGCCGAGACGGTTATCGCCCATGTCGTCCCCGAATCGCTCATGGGTGGGATCGCCGACGTCGCCGACGTCGCCCGCTTCGGTCATGCTGTCGAAGCCCGTTCGGCCCGCGAGGCCATGATGCCGCCGGCGTCGATCGCGCCCGAGGCAACGATCGGGGATGCATTCAAGGAAATGCACCGTCTTCGTCTCTCCGGGCTCTACGTCGTCGATCCCGCGGGTCGGCCGACGGGCTACCTTGACCTGCTTGAGCTGGCCATCCAGTACCTGGACGCAATCGAGGCGGAACCCGCGGAAGCGGCGGATTAGCCCGGGTGGACGTGACCATCGCGGCCGTCGTCTTTGTTCTGACCTACGCGGTCATCGCCACCGAACGCCTCGACAAGACCCTTGCGGCCCTGCTGGGCGGACTGGCAATGATCGTGCTCGGGATCATCGACCAGCACGACGCGTTTGCCGCGATCGACTTCAACGTCATCTTCCTGCTGGCCGGGATGATGATCCTGGCCGGGAT
>JANNUK010000118.1:0-2282 GCA_031395155.1 Chloroflexota bacterium
CATGACCACCCCCGACGAGAAGACCAACGACAGCACGACGGGCGACGGCGCGCCCGCGGACGAGACCTTCGGCTGGACCGAAACCGATGACGATTCGAACAAGGGCGGCGGACCGGCCCAAGCCGCTCGCGAGCTGCTCACCCAGATCCAGTCAGCGGTCGAGAGCGTCGCTGAGAAAGCCGGGCCGGTTGCCCGGGAGATCCAGTCCAGGGCCGCGCCGGTGGCGCGTGAGCTGGCCGAACGAGCGGCACCCGTTGCTCGCGAGGTCGGGGCCCGCGCGGCCGTCCTTGTCGCAATGGCCGGCGAGAAAGCCGGACCGATCGCCGCGAAGGCGGCCGGCGCGACGGCAGATGCCGGCGTCAAGCTCGCCGAGCGATCGCGCGAAGTTGCCAGCGAGCTGCGCCGCGCGGCACCGGCCGCGCCAGCGGGCGACGCCGCCGATGCCGGGTCCGCTACGCCCTCCGGCGACAGCGGTGACAAGCCGCCCGCCTGAGCGAGCTCGATCGCGATCCGAAGGCGGCCCGCCGATCCGGCGAGCCGCCTTCGCTATACTCCGGGCATGAGCGTCCGCCCGATTGTCATGCTCGGCGACCCGCGCCTTCGGTTGAAGGGCCTGCCGGTCGACAGCTTCGGCCGCGCACTCCATGAGCTCCTCGACGACCTCGCCCACACGATGCGTGACGCACCCGGCGTCGGCCTGGCTGCGCCGCAACTCGGCGAGGCCGTCCGGGCCTGCGTGATCGAGGTGAGCGACCAGCTCCACGAGCTGGTGAATCCCATGATCGTGCGGGCGACCGGCGACGATCGCGACCTGGAGGGGTGCCTGTCGCTCCCCGGTTACTACGCCTACGTCACGCGTCGCGAACGAGTCTGGGTGGTCGCCCAGAATCGGTTCGGTCGCAAGATCAAGGTCGCCGGCAGCGGTCTCCTGGGCCGAGCACTCCAGCATGAGCTCGACCACCTCGAGGGAAAGCTCTTCATCGACTACCTCGATTCGATGGACGAGCTGATCCCGGTCGGGGTCTCCGACGAGGGCGAGGCCGCCGAAGCGCCGGTCGCCGCGCTGGGGTGACATCGCCCGCGGCGGACTCGACCGCGGCGCCGTCGCCCGCCCGGGCGGTCTTCTTCGGATCGGGGCCGTTCGGGCTGGCCATCCTGGATGTCGTTCGCGACGCCCCGGAACTGGATCTCGTGGCGATCGTCTCGACGCCCGACCGGCCGACAGGGCGCCGGGCGGAACCGATGGCGACCCCGGTTGCCGCCCTGGCGCGCGAGCTCGGGCTTCGCCTGCTGCAGCCGCCCAACCTGCGCGATCCGGCCACGGTCCAGGCGCTGGCCGACCTCGCACCGGAGGTGGGCGTCCTCGCCGACTACGGGAAGATCGTGCCGCGAGCGATCCTGGAGGCATTTCCCCGGGGGATCCTGAACGTCCATCCGTCTCTGCTGCCCGCTCACCGTGGGGCGACCCCGATCCCGGCGGCGATCATCGGCGGCGATGAGGAGTTGGGCGTGAGCCTGATCGAGCTCGTCGATCAGCTGGATGCGGGCCCGATCGTCGGCCGGCGGAGCTGGCCCGCCCATGGCGGCGAAACGGGCGCCGACCTCGAGGCGACCGCGGCGGCGGCGGGTGCCGAACTGCTGCGCGCCAGCATCGGCCCGTGGTTGGCCGGCACCATCCTCGCGGAGCCCCAGGATGAGGCCGCGGCGACACTGACACGGCCGCTTCGCCGGGAAGACGGTCGGCTGCTGGGGACCGAGCCGGTGGCGCACCTCGAGCGACTGGTTCGCGCGCTCGTCGGCTGGCCGGGCACGTTCGTCGAGGTTGACGGGTCGCGGATCGTCGTACTCGAGGCCCGATCGGTCCCCGATGGAGAACACAACCGCACGTCGGCCCCCGGGAGCCTCGTGGCGCTTGGTGACGGCCTCGCGCTCGCAGCCGCCGACGGCCTCCTTGAGCTCGTGCGGGTCCAACCCGCCGGCGGCCGTCCGATGAGCGGCGCCGAGCTCCGCCGGGGCCGACCGCACCTCGTCGGGACTGCGGACAAGGCGTGACCTGTTCGCATGCGACAATGCCGCCTCCGATGAGCGACGTGCCCTTCGCCCAGCCGCCCTCCCAATCCGAGCCGATCCTCGTGAGAGACGCTCGACCGGGCATCTCGGGTCTGTCCCCGGACCGGCTTCATGCGTGGTTCGAGGAGCGCGCTGAACCCGCCTACCGCGTTCGCCAGGTGGAGGATGCGGTCTGGCGGACGTCGGCCGCGACGATGGCCGACGTCGCGACG
>JANNUK010000130.1:0-1693 GCA_031395155.1 Chloroflexota bacterium
TGGATGACGACGTCCTCCATCGGGATCCCCAGCTCATGGGAGATGATCTGCGCATAGGTCGTCTCGTGGCCCTGGCCCTGCGGCTGGGTGCCCATCGTGACCACGACCTTGCCGGTCAGGTGGACGCGGATGTTGGACGATTCCCACATCGCCGCGGCCCAGCCCTCGCCGACGGCGCCGATCCACTTGGACGGCGCGACACCGCACACCTCGATGTACGTGCTGAGCCCGACGCCGAGGAGCTTGCCGCGCTTTTTCGCATCGGCCTTCGCCTTGTCCATCTCGTAATAGCCGGCCGTGGTGAGCGCCTTGTTGAGTGCCGGCTCGTAGTTCCCCGAATCGATGTAGATCTTGGCGCCGCCGGAGGCCGTCCCCAGTCCCGACGGATTCTCGTAGGGGAACTGGTCCGGCGGGATGAAGTTCTTGCGGCGAACGGCCGCCGGATCCATGCCGATCTCGTCGGCGAACAGGTCCATCGCCCGTTCGATGACGTAGGTCGCCTCCGGGCGACCGGCGCCGCGGTACGCGTCCACGAACGTCGTGTTCGTGTAGACACCGGTGACCTCGGCGTAGACATTCGGGATGCGGTAGCAGCCCGACAGGACGCGGGCGTACAGCGTGGTCGGGATGCCGGGGCCGATTGTCGAGAGGCGGCCCCCGAGATTGGCGTACGTCTTGACGCGGAGGCCGGTGACCTCGCCGTCGCGCTTCCCGGCGATCTCGACATAGGTCACATGGTCCCGGCCGTGGGTCGTGGACTGGTAGTTCTCGCGGCGCGTCTCCACCCACTTCACGGGCCGACCGCCGATCGCCTTGCTTGCGAACAACACGAGCGCGTAATCGGCGTAGCAGAAGATCTTCGTCCCGAAGGCGCCGCCGACGTCCGGGCTGATGCAGCGGAGCTTGTGCTCGGGGATGCCCATCGTGAAGATGCCGACGAGGAGCCGCATGATGTGCGGCGTCTGGCTCGACATCCAGATCGTGTACTCGTCGGTGCCCGGGTTGTACCAGCCGATGTCGCCGCGAGTCTCCATCGGGTTGGGGATCAGCCGCTGGTTGACGAGCCGCTGGCGCACGACGACCTCTGCCCCATCGACCGCAGCGTCCGTCCCGGCCTTGTCTCCGACCGACCACTCGAACACGATGTTGTTCGGGGCGTTCTCGTGGAGTTGCGGCGCGCCGTCGGCGACGGCCTTCTCGACGTCGACGACGGTCGGGAGACGCTCCCAGTCGACCTCGATCGCCTCGAGCGCGTCGTTCGCCTGCGCCGCGGTCTCTGCGACGACCGCGGCCACGCCTTCGCCGGTCCACTTCACGCTGTCCGTGGCCAGGACGCGCGGGGTGTTGACGTTGTTCTGGATGCCCGCACTGCCGCCGGCCGGCCAGGCCAGCGGCAACGGGTTGTAGGGGATGTCGGCGCCCGTGAACACGGCGATGACGCCGGGTATCTGCTTCGCCGCCGAGGTATCGATCGAGCGGATGTTGGCGTGGGCGTAGGGGCTGCGCAGGATGGCCATGTAGGTCATCCCGGGCATCGTGATGTCGTCGATGTAGCGACCTCCGCCGGTGATCAGGCGCGGATCTTCGACGCGCTTGACGGACTTGCCGAGAACGTCGGTGGTCATCGTCGGCCTCCTATGCCTGACTGGCCGGCGCGACCGGGGCGGCTGCCCCGGCGCGCATCTCGGCGGCG
>JANNUK010000168.1:0-6265 GCA_031395155.1 Chloroflexota bacterium
TGCGAGCTCGGCGCGCGGCTCGACGGTCCTGGCGATCCTGCTCATCGCGCCGATGGCCCGCCGCAGGTCGTCGAAGGCACCGATGCCGACCGCGCCGATGATCGCGGAGCCGACAACGGCCGTCTCGGCCACGGCCGGCACTTCGACCGCGAACCCGGTCACGTCGGCCTTGATCTGGTTCCAGGCGTCGCTCCGCGCCGGACCGCCGCAGACCCGCATCGAATTGACCGGGATCCCAGCAGCCAGGATCGGCTCCGCCACGTGGCGGATGGCGAAGGCCGCGGCTTCGAGGATCGCGCGTGCCAGGTGGCCGCGTCCGTGGGCGAGCGTCAGGCCGGCGAACATGCCCCGCGCGTCGGGGTCGTGAATGGGCGCGCGCTCCCCCGCCAGGTAGGGCAGGAAGACGACGCCGTCGGCGCCCGGCGGGGTGGCGGCGGCCTCGGCGATGAGCGCCTCCGACGTGGCCCCGCCTCCGACGATCCCGTCGCGGAACCAGTCCAGGGCCTTGCCGGTCGCGGCGAACGCGCCACCGAGGATGTGCAGGCCGGTCAACGGCGCCGGCGTGCAGAAGGTTCCTCGGATGACGATGGGGCGATCCACGTACACCCCGAACCCGCCGGCGGTGCCGCCGGCGTCCATGGCGTCGCCGGGAGCTCGAAGGCCGGCGCCGAGAAACGTCGAGAACGCGTCGACATGACCGGCGATGACCGGCGTACCTTCGGGGAGCCCCAGTGTTGCGGCCACGTCGGCGAGCAGCTTGCCGAGCACGGTGCCGGTCGTGATCGACGGTGCCAGTCGATCCGGCGGGAGCCCGGCGGCCGTCAGGATCGCGTCCGACGGCAGTGCCTGGCCGGGAACCAGCGACGTGGCGGCACGGCCGGTGAGTCGCATCCCCAGCCACTCCCACGTATTGAGGTACCAGCGGGTCCGCGCGGCGACGGCGGGTTCGTGGCGCTCGATCCAGAGGGCGGCGGGGGTGACGCCGAGCGCCCAGCCGCGGAGCCCCGAGGCGGTTTCGAGCTCGGCCTGCTCGGCGGCGGAACGGCCGTCCAACCAGGTGAGCGCGGGTCGCGTCGGGTGGCCGGCGTCGTCCACCGCCGCGGTCGTCGGCCCGTGGCCGTCGACGACGATCGCGAGGACCTGCGCACCGGGATTCGCGGCGTGGAGTGAGCGCACGACATCGATCGTCGCGGTCCACCACGTCTCGGAGTTCTGCTCCGCGTGTCCGGTATGGGTGTCGATCTCGATCGGACATCGCGCCCGGGCGAGGCCCTGGAGCCGCCCATCGAGGGTGACGAGACCGCCCTTGGCCTCGGTCGTGCCGAGGTCGATGGCGAGGATCGTGGGTTCGGGACGCATCCGGTGCCTTCGCTCAGGCGCCGGGCGCCGACGCGGACGAGCGAGCCGTGGCACCGCGCTGGCCACTCTCGGCTGACCTGGTCTGGTCATCGAGGTCGACGACCGCCTCGGCGGTCCTGATGTCGGTGACCAGGACGTTGACGACGCCGGCGCGAAGCGCGCCGAGGATCGGGCGGATCTTGCTCGGCCCGCCACCCACCCCGAGCGCGATGGGTACGCGCGGCAACTCGCGGGCGTCGTAGGCGATCACCCGGTCGCGCAGCGCCTCGCCCAGGAATCGGCCGTCGAGGTCATACGGTGAGATGAGCACCTCGCCGACCGCACCGGCGTCGTCGATCTCGCGGACGACGTCCTCGCCGAACGTCGCCGGGCTCCAGATGCGGGCTCCGATCCCGAACAGCGCCACGTCGAGGCGCTCCCAGAGCGCGAGGATTGCCTGCACACCGGCGTGGGCGTAGAGCGAGCGCTTGGTTGCGGCATCGTCCACGAGGCCCGGCGCGAGAAGACCCTGTGGGCTCGTCGCGAGCGCCTCGGCCACGCGACGGAACGGTTCGCGGGTGGGGCCCGTGGTCCAGTAGCCGCCGCACAGCGGGACGACGGTCGCGGCCACGGGCGTGGTCAATTCGAGCATCGCGTCCGCGGTCGCGGACACCGAGGCGCCGTCCCCCACGCCGACCACCGCACCATCGCGGACGACGGAGCGCACGACGTGGGCTGCCAGCCGGGCGATCATCCGCCGGTTCAGCTCCTCCGGGCCAGCAAGGCTCGGTGCCATGTGGATCGCGTGGAGACCGAATCGTTCCTTGAGAATCTCACCGGCCGGGCTGTCATCGCTGGTTCGGTCGATGATCCGGATCTCGACGATGCCCTCTTCGCGGGCTCGCTTGAGGAGACGCGAAACCTGCGGGCGGGTCACGCCCAGCAGTTCGGCAATGCGGTTCTGCGTCTCCCCCAGCTCGTAGTAGAGCCGGCTGGCGCGCACCAGGGTCTCGAAGTCGCTCAATGGGATCGGGCTCTCCCGCTTGGGTTGCACATCTGCACCGTGCAGATGTGCATCATCGGGTCACGCCGAGAGGATGTCAACGAGCACGATCGGTGGGCGGATTCCGCCGGAAGCCGTGAATCCAGATGATTTCATGCTCCGAAACGACTTGGGTCGTCGCGAGAGCTTGGAGCGTCAAGTGATCGACGCCGCGGTCGACCGCCTGAGGGTCGCGAACACAGCCACGAACGCGATCGCCACGCGGATCCACTGCAGCGTCACCAGGCGTTCACCGAGCAACACGAAACCGCCGGCAACGCCGAACACGGGGATTGGCCCGCTTCGTCCGGCCCAGTCGTAGCCGGCCCATGGGTCGTAGGTCCGGGCGAAGCCACCCGCGGGGGAGCAGATCAGCTTCGGGCTTCGTCCCGTTCGACAGGGTCGAGGGCTGGGCCAAGCGCCAGGGCCTGGCGCATCAGAGCCTCGCCGGCGGCGCCGTTCCCGAGCGCGATCTCGATGAAGCCGGCGTGCAAGAGGATTCGGGCGTCGATGATCCCGGTCGCGAGAGCGAGTTCGGACGTTACCTTCGCCTCCGCGAACCGGCCAAGGCGATAGTTCGCCCAGGCCACGAGGTCGTGGCCGGCCGCGTCGGGTCGGGCCTGCGAGGCTGCGATCGCGCGATCGAGGAGCTCGGTGGTCGCGCCGCCGTGATCGAGCTCGAAGAGGAGGAGCTGACGGTCGTAGACGGTTCCGGTGAGTTCGGACAGGCTGGCGACCAGCCGAACGGTGGCGTACTGATCCGCCGCTCCCGACGCATCACCGGTCGCCGCCAACAGGTCGCCCAGAAGCGCCAGCGTTTCGGGCTGGGGCGCGATCGCCACGGCACGTTGGAGTCCGGCGATCGCCTCGCCCGTTCGGCCGTCGAACGCATCGATCCGGGCGAGACCCACGATCGCGCCGAGATCCGTCGCGCGCTCGGCAATGGCTGCCGAGTACGCGGCACGTGCGGTCGCCGCATCGCCGGCCAGTCGGGCGTACTCCCCCACCGCGTACTCGTAGAAGCCGTTCCCGGTCGCGCTCCCGCCGGCGGCACCCGCCGCAGCAGCCCCTTCGCGCGCCCCGATCGCGAGTCGAAGGGCCTCTGTCGGATCACCGGTCAGGTAGGCGAGCCGGGCGAAGCGGACGTCGACCGCAGGCCCGGCGGCCTGGAGTCGCAGTGACTCGAGGTCGGCGCGCGCCTCGGCCAGACGGCCGAGTTCGAGCCTGGCATCGGCGATCGTCGAAAGGGCACCGAGCTGCGCCGGATCGTCGCGGTACAGCGACTCGGCGGCGGCGAGCGCAGCGGTGAAATCGTGGAGCGTGTAGAGGATCGCGGCCTCGAGCGCTCGGGCCGATCCGCTCGTCGGCGCGATCGCGATCGCGGTCCGGGCTGCCGCGAGGGCGCGCTCCTGGTCGCCGAGATCGCCGCTCAGCCGGCCGCGGCCGTGGTACAGGGTCGCGAGGTTCGTGGCGCTGATGAAGTCGCTCGGGTTCGACGCGAGGTTCTTCGTCCAGGTCGCGATCGAGCGGTCGATCCGTTCGAGCGAGCCGTTGGCGAGGACGACCGAGCCGGCTCCCGCGATCTCGCCGGGCGCGACCACGGGCGCGGCGATCGGGGCGGCGCTTGCGGCCGGCACTGCAGCGTCAGGATCCGGCGGTCGGAGCGCCGAAACGAGGTACGAACCCGCGACGATGACGGCGGCGGCGGCCACGATCCCGATGGTCCGCGGGCCACGTGGCCGACGATCGGCGCGGACCGGGCGGACGGTGGGGATCGAGTTGGCCGGTGCGGTCATCGAGCGGGCTCCTGGACTTGGGTTGTTCGTTTGAAGCGAGGGATGGGCGGCCCCGTCATGGCGCCGCCCATCCGTCCCCCCTTAGTGCGCTGCGCCGAGGTACGGGAACGAGGACGAGTAGTCGGAGTGCGCTCCGACACCGTCGCCGTTCACGGCACCCGATGCGTCGCGGTCCGGGCCCAGGCCGGTGAGGCCGTCGGCGCCGAACAGGTTGAGCGGGTCGCCACCGGTGGAGACACGGAGCTCCACATCGATGACGTCGTCGGCCAGGGCACGCCCGTTGAGCGGTGCCGGGAAGCCGAGCGGGTTGGACCGGCTGTAGACGAGGACGTCCGGGATCAGCACCGAGGCGAGGAAGCCCGCCTGGTCGTTCGAGTACGCGCCTTCGCTATCGAGGCCGGAGAGGAACTGGAGCACGCCCGTGACGTTGTTCACGAACTTGCCGCCACTGGCAGTCGCCTGCATCGACGGGGCCGTCCGGTTGAACAGGTCCTTGTCGGCTCCCGAGAGGTTGAACACGGTATTGATGGCCGGTCGACCCATCTGGTCGGCCTTGTGCCAGGTCGACCCGTCGTACCAGCTCGTGGTGGCCCACACGCCAATCGTGTCGGGCAGGATCGAGTTGGGAACGGCGAGGACGATCGCGTTCACGTTGAGGTTGGCGAAGAAGTCCTGCGGGTCGTTCCCGAGATCGTCGTCGCCGACCTTGTTGCCGAGCAGTCCGGTCACCGTACCGATGAACCCGGTCAGGTCGAAGAAGAACGGGTCGGAGCGGACGCCCGCCCAGGCCCACAGGCCGCCGCTGGCCCTGGTCTTGTCGGCCGAATTGGTGAAAGCCTGGACGACGGGCTTGCCGCCGGTCAGGCTCACGGCGCGGCTGCCGGTGTACTTGGTCAGCTTCCAGTGCTGGTTGCCGTCGCCCTGCTCGTCGCCGAATGTGGCCACGTAGGCGATGTCCTGGACGTTGTCGCCGTTCGTGTCGATGTTGATGGCGTACCGGACGTTTGTCCCGAAGTTGCCACCGAACAGGTTGATCGCCGGGTTGACGGTGACCGCGATGGCGGTCCGGCTCGACGAGTCGGGTGCCTGGAACACGTAGACATCGTTGATGTCCCGATCGCCGTGCTCCGAATGGGGCGCAATCTCGCCCATGGCGGTCGCGCCGCCGAGCGACGGCGCGTCGAGGTGGTCCGCGCCACTGCTCAGGAGCGGCGCTGCGCCGACGGTCAGGATGACGAAGGCCGTCCCGAACGCCGCGAGTTTCTTGGTCGTACGCATGGCTCTGGTCCGATTCCCTTTCTGGGACGTCGAGCGGATCTGGGTCCGCCCCTGTCCCCTGGCTGACGGCCGCCCTCCCTGGACGTCCGGCTGAAGCCGATCGACCGTGTCGCGACAACCGGTCGACCTCTCGGGGGCTGTTGCGCAGCCCTTGCTGGATCGGATGAATCGGCGGCTCACTTGCGGCTGAGCGGGCCTACACTCACATTGACACCCATATTGACACCCGTTTCAGGACGTGCCAGGATTTTGCCGATGTCGAACCGCGTCAAGCGCACATACAACCTGTCGGCGGGCACGGTCCGGCGCGTTCGCGAGATGGCCGAGCACTATGGGGTCGCCTCCTCGCAGGACGCCGTGGTGGAGCTCGCGGTCGATGAATTGGAACGGCGTCTCAAGGACGAACAGGAGGCCGCCGCGTGGGAAAAGGCTGCCGCGGACCCCGCGTTCCAGGCTGAAGCAAGGGACCTCGATACCGCGTATCGAACCGCCGACCGTGAGACGTGGCCGGCCTGACCGGCTACCTGCGCTGGTCGGTGGTCAGCGTCGACCTCGATCCCGTGGAGGGACACGAGGAGGCCGGTCAGCGTCGGGCCCTCGTCGTCTCTTACGAACCCTTCCATCGATCGGGATTGGCGACGATCTGTCCCATCACGGCGGCGCGATCGGCCGCACGCTACCCGGGAGATGTCCCTATCAGTTCCGGAGAAGCGGGTCAGACCCGCGACGGCGTGATCGTGACGAGCCAGATCCGGACCATCTCGCTCAGCCGGTCCCGTTCAGCCCCGCTGGGCACGGTCACCAGCCCCGC
>JANNUK010000174.1:0-4912 GCA_031395155.1 Chloroflexota bacterium
ACTCGAGGCCGACGGCCTGCCGCTCGCCCGATTTGCCCGATTGGACGCTCGCGGCGGCACGGTGACGCCCGGGCTCGTCGACCCGCACACGCACCTCCTGTTCGGGGGCTCCCGTGCCGGCGAGCTGATCCTCCGCCAGCAAGGCGCCGGCTATCTCGAGATCCTCGAGGCTGGCGGGGGCATCCTGTCGACGGTTGCCGCCACGCGCGCGGCCTCGGACGAGGAACTCGCGGCTCACGGCCGTCGCTGGCTGGACGAGATGCTCGACCACGGGGTGACCACGATCGAGGCGAAGTCCGGGTACGGACTCGACCTGTCGACCGAGCTCCGTCAACTGGAGATCGCCCACGCGCTGGGGGTCGAGGGACCCATCGATATCGTCGCGACCTGGCTGGGCGCCCACGCCGTTCCATCCGAGTTTCGCTCGCGACCCGATGGGACCGAGGCGTATGTGCGACACGTGATCGAGGAGCAACTCCCGGGAGTCGCGGCCCAGGGTCGCGCCCGCTTCGCCGATGTGTTCTGTGAGCAGGGCGTGTTCAGCGCCGAGCAGTCACGCCGCGTCCTGGAGGCGGCCCGACCTTTCGGCCTCGAGCCGCGGCTGCATGCCGATGAGCTGGCACCAAGCGGTGGCGCGGAGCTGGCCGCGGAGCTGGGCGCGGCCTCAGCCGATCACCTCGCGTCTCCGTCGGAGGCCGGGATCCAGGCCCTGGCAGAGGCCGCGGAGGGCGATCACCCGGTGGTCGCAACGTTGCTGCCGGCCACCACGTGGTTTCTCATGCACGACCATCATGCCCCGGCCCGCACGCTGATCGAACGCGGCATCCCGGTCGCCCTCGGATCCGACTTCAACCCGGGGACATCGCCCACGGCCAGCCTGCCGCTGGTCATGACCGTGGCCTGCCTGTCGCTGCGCATGTCGCCCTCGGAGGTGCTCGCGGCCGTCACCATCAACGCGGCCCACGCCCTTCGTCTCGGCGATGAGATTGGCTCGATCGAGCCGGGCAAGTGGGCCGACCTGGTCGTTTGGCGAGTACCCGGCCACCGGGAGATCCCGTACTGGCCGGCGGCGAACCTGGTGCGGACCGTCGTCAAGCGCGGCGTGATCGTTCTCGACCGTCCCTAGCGGCAGGCGTCCGCCCGCGGCACCTCAGACTTTGCCGCGCGACTCCAGCAGCACGGCCGTCGTCTCCGACGGCAGGCTCGAGATCGTGATCGAGAGCTTCTGCTGCGGCGTCGGTTCACTGCCCATCTCGTGGAAGAAACGGACCACGGCGCTTGCGCAGTCGGCCTCATCCTCGCAGACCGGCATCGCGATGACCAGGCGGGGATCCAGCTGGGCGACCAGCTCGGCCGCTCGTGTCGGTGCGAGCGCCCCACCGATCGGTACGCAGGCGACATCGACCGGGCCGATATCGGCGAGCTTTTCCTCGGTCAGGAGGTGGCCAACGTCTCCGAGGTGGATCGTGTGCAGACCATCGAGTTCGATCACGAACGCGGTCTGCCGTCCGGCGGTCGCACCGCGAGCGTCGTCCCGGTAGGTCCGGACGCCGGTCACCAGGACGTCCCTCACCTCGTACTCACCAGGGCCATCGAGCACGAATGCCGCCTCGAGCGAGGACGGGATCACGGTGCCGCCGTCGCGCGACTTGCGGCCCTTGGCGCGGGGCAGGGGATTGTCGTCCGGATGGCTGAACGTCGCGATGTCCGCGGTGATCCCGCGTCCCGTCGGTCCCACGACCGCCGGATAGGCATCGGCAACGACAACGGCATCTCTGCCGCGAAGCCGGATGCACGTCCGGCCGTACCAAGTCACTTCCATGGTCGGGATTCTGACACAGCGGGCTGCACTGCGCCGCCATGCGGCGAGCGTCGTCGGCCCGCCGATCCGCAGAAACGGAGGACCGGAGGCGCCTGCCCAATTGGCGCCTCCGGTCGGAGGGAGGGAGGATGGAACCCGAGGGTTCGTCCACCGCTCACGCTACTCGCGCCACGTTGACGTCCAGGGCGGCAACCGATTAAGAAAGCGACATCCAAGGGGACCGATCGACGAGTTGCCGCCGTCGCACGCCGCCCGATGCGACAATCCCCCGATGAATCGACCCACGCATCGCTCGCCCGGCCGCGCTCGCGTCCCTGCGCTGCTGATGGCACTCTCTCTCGTTGCGATCGCCTGCGATCTGTCCACGGTCACGCCGACGCCGGCCTCGCCCAGCGCCAGCCCGGCCTCCCCGACGGCGACCGCCGCCCTGCCGACCGACAGCCCCGAGGTCGTCTATCGCCGGATCGAGGAGCAGGTTTCGGCGATCCGCGGCCTGGCCCCCAAGAAGGTCGTCACACCCCAGTTCGTGAACAAGGTTGAACTGGGCACCGTGCTCGCCCGGATCATCGAGGAGGACACGCCGCCGGAGGAGCTGCGCAAGGCTGAACTCCTCTACCGAACGCTCGGGCTCATGACCGGGGAGCCCACCCTCGAGGAGCTGTTCGTCGACCTGCTCCAGAGCCAGGTCGCCGGCCTGTACGACGCCAAGACCGAGGCGCTCTACGTCCTGTCGAAGTCCGGCGCGGTCGGGCCCGTCGAGCAGGTGTTCTTCGCCCACGAGTTCCAGCACGCTCTCCAGGACCAGCACTTCGATCTCGAGGCGCTCCAGGACCTGCCGCTCGACCAGGGCGACCGCATCCTGGCCCAGCAGGCGCTCGTCGAAGGCGACGCCTATGTGCTCATGGCCCAGTGGTTGTTCGCGCACCTGGGCGCCGGTGGGATCGGCGCGCTTCTCGAGGCCTCGAATGACCCCGAGGCACAGGCGGCGCTGGCCGCCATCCCCGACATCGTCCAGGCCCAGATCCTGTTCCCGGCTACACAGGGCACGGTGTTCGTCCAGGGCCTGCAGCTCGCCGGCGGGTGGACGGCCGTGGACGCCGCCTTTGCGGATCCCCCACGTTCCACCGAGCAGATCCTCCACCCGGAGAAATACGCGGCGCGCGAGGCCCCGATCGAGGTCTCCGTTCCCGCCGACCCGGCGGGTGCGATGGGTGACGGCTGGACGGAGGTCCTGCGCGACACCCTGGGCGAGCACCAGCTCCAGATCTGGCTGGATGCGCCGGGCGCGGGTGGGCCCGGACCAGCGGCCGCCGCCGCGGTCGGCTGGGGTGGGGATCGGCTGATCCTCCTCCAGAGCTCAACGGCCGCCGCGGCCACGATCGTGACTGAGTGGGACAGCCAGGAGGACGCGGTCGAGTTCGCGGAGGCGGCCCAGCGGGCGTTCGACGCCCGCGGCCTCATCGGCGGCGTGCTCCAGCAGCCGGGGTCGACGACCGTGACGGTGCTGATCGCCACCACCGACGCCGCAGCGATCCGGCTCGACCTCGTGTTCGGGATCACCGGCGTCTGAGGGCTGCGGCCCGCCCTCGCTACATCGAGTCGGGCGCGGAGATTCCCAGCAGGCCGAGCGCATTGGCGAGCGTGATCCGGGTGGCTTCGGCAAGCGCCAGCCGAGCTCTCGATCGATCCGGCGCGTCGGGATCGACGACCTTGGCATCCCGGTAGAACGCATGGAACGTCGTCGCGAGTTCCGTGGCGTACGCGGTGATTCCGTGCGTTTCCTCGGCCGCGGCGGCGTCCTCGACAACCTCGGGCAGGCGGATCACGGCCCGCGCAAGGGCGGCTTCTGGCGCACCGGCGAGCGCCCCGCGGACGGTGCCGGCGGGAGTCAGCCCGACGGTGGTCGCCTTGCCCAGGATCGAGGCGATCCGCGCGTGGGCGTACTGCACGTAGTAGACCGGGTTGTCGTTCGACTGGCGCTTGGCCAGCTCGATGTCGAAGTCGATCGCACTGGTCGGTGCCCGTGACGCGAAGAACCAGCGCGCGGCATCCACGCCCACTTCAGCGAGCAATTCGTCGAGGGTGATGAAGGTCCCGGCGCGCTTCGACATGCCGATCTCTACCCCGTCTCGGATGAAGCGAACCCATGAGTACAGCAGCATCTGAACCGCGTCCGCGTCGTAGCCCATCGCCGTGGCCGCGTTCCGCACCCGCGCCACCGTCCCGTGGTGATCGGCGCCCCAGATGTAGATGAGGTGGTCGAAGCCACGCGACAGCTTTTCCTCGACGTACCCGATGTCTGCGGCGAAGTAGGTCGGGGCGCCGTTGGCCCGGATCACCACGCGGTCCTTGTCATCACCGAACGTTGTCGAGCGGAACCAGAGCGCTCCATCGTGTTCGTACAGGTGACCGGCTGCTCGCAACCGGTCCGCGGCGCGCTGGACCCAGCCGTTCTCGTGCAACGACGCCTCGGTCGTCCACACGTCGAACTTGACGCCGAGTTGAGCGAGGCTCGCCTCGATGCCCTCGCGGACGCGGCCGGCGGCCCAGTGGCCGGCGATCGCGTCGCCGTCGCCGTCCTCGCCCATGGCCGTGGCGGCCGTCCAGACGTCGTCCGGCAACTCGGCCGCCAGCGTCACGACGTAGTCACCGTGATAGCCGTCCTCGGGGACGGCCTCGCCGAGGTGCAGCGCCAGGACGCTGGCCCCGAGCTTGTCGATCTGGGCGCCCGAATCGTTGAAGTAGTACTCCCGGGTGACGTCCTGGCCTCCGGCCTCGAGGACGCGGCACAGCAGGTCGCCGACGAACGCCCCGCGGGCGTTCCCGATGGTCAGCGGGCCTGTGGGGTTGGCCGACACGAACTCCACGTTGACGCGTCGCGCGCGGACGGGCTGCACTCGACCCCAGCCGGCCGGATCCGCCAGGATCGCGTCGATCGTCCGCTCCAGGACCGCGTCTGCCAATCTCAGGTTGAGGAAGCCCGGCGGCGCCACATCGACCGACGCGAGCAATGGGCCGCCGGCATCGCGCAACACGGCCGCGATCGCCTCGGCGATCGCCAACGGCGATCGTCGCAAGGGCCGCGCCAGC
>JANNUK010000182.1:0-2705 GCA_031395155.1 Chloroflexota bacterium
TAGACCGGCGAGGTGTGCGCACCCATGGCCGTGGCGAAGGCCGAGTGGATCACGTTGTCGCTCGTGACCCGCGCGGCCAGCCAGCCTCCGTGGGCGACGGAGACCCGCTCGGTGAGGTCCAGCCGATCGGCTCCCGTCAGCGCACTCGTCGAGGCGACGACAGCCCCGTCGTGAATGAGGTCGAGCCCGCCCATGACGGCCAACGCCGCGGACGCGGCCGCCCTGACTTCGACGGTGCCGCCGTTCCTGCCGAGCTGGATGACGTCGCCGGGCTCGCGGCCTTCGACGGTCAGGGAGACGAACGGGCCCGACGAGACGAACGTCCGGCCGGCCCGCACGGCGTCGGCCCAGGCCTCGAACGAGAGCGGCTGCCCGTCGACAAGCCGGGCATACGTGCGGATCGCGCCGAGGGGGATCTCGGCCGACATCTTGTCCGTACCGCCGACGATCGGCAGCCGGAAGCCGCAGTTGAGGAAGCGATACCACTCGCGGATCGAGGGGCCGTCGACGCCGCGTGTCAGTGCCTGCATCTCGACCGCCTCGATCTTGCCGGCGACGATGTCGGCTGCGACTTCGGCATACGGCAGCGGGAAGTGGACGGCCAGTGCCAGCCCGTGCCGAGCGTGGACCGCATCCGCCCAGTCGGCGATGAGCCAGCCGAGTGGATCGCCGAGACGAGCCTCCGGCGAGCCGCCGCTGGCCATCGGCAGGACGGCCTCGGATGCGCCGAGCAGGCCGATGTGGCCGAGCATGTTCTGGCGGTTCTCGCTGCCCATCACGACGAGATGCCGGCCGGACGGGTCCTGCATGACGGCGATCGGCAGGTCGGCGACGCTCGTGTGGTGGTCGCCCCACTGGGTCGCCAGGAGATTGACGACCTCGACTCCCTCGGCTCGAGCCTGGAGGAGTGCCGACGTCGGTGAGATGAAGTGGACGTGGGAGTCGGCCGCCACCCAGCCCTCGCCGACCGGTCCGGGGACCGGCTCGAGGGCGAGCACGAGGGGCGACCTGACATCGTCGACCTCGATCGTTTGCCGGAGCGGCCGGTAACCGAAGCCCCGGGCCGCCTCGATGTGAACCGTCCCGGCCGGGAGCTCGATCGGGAACCGTCCCGGCACATAGGCGTAGGTGGTGTCACCGAGGATGACATCGGCGCCGACATCCTCGTTCAGCCCGGGGTTCACCTCGTCGCGATGGCCGAGTGGCGGCAGGTAGCGCCCGTCGGCGGCGCGGAAGTGGACGCGCGCGGGCATCGGATCGCCGGTCGCGGCGTCGACGATCTCGACCTCGAGCCGGCGGCTTGGGAGCGGCAGCGCTTCGATCGTGACGGCGCCGTAGCGCTGCCGGCGGCCGGTCGCTGGCAGCCGGCGTACCGGCACGTCCTGCCCGTCGAGGGTGATCGTCGCGTCGCGTGCCGTGGCAACGTCGACGAGCGTGGCCGCCGCCTCGGCCGTACCGCGGGCGTTGCCCCAGCCGGCGATGGACCCCGTCGGCCAGCCGCCAGACTCCGCCGGCTCCGGTGCGGGGCGCTCCCGGATGACCTGACCGAGGTCGACATCGATCGAGCGATGCCCCGCGACCCGCAGGGTCCGCCTCGGCTCGAGCTCGAGCGGCGATCCGGTTCCGTTGAAGAGCGTGATCGCCGCGATGACGACGCCGGCCCCATCGTCGAGCGAGCCCATCGGCTCCAGGTGAAGCCGGGCCAGCCTGGAGGAGCCGCCGGGGACCGCGATCTCGTGGAGCCACAGGACGATGTCGTCGGTCGGGCTCGGAACGCTGTCGGCCACGCCGGTCTGGGCCGGGCCCCAGGATCCTGGCAGGACCGCGAGCAGGCCGGCCTCGCCGGGCGCCGAGTAGCGCGCCGGTTCCTGGCGCGGGAGCGGACCGCTCCACTCGAGCGGCTGGTCGAGCTTGTCCGGGCGGGCGGCGAAGGCTCCCTGCCCCCAGCCGATGATGCCCTCGTTGATCTCGAATCTCCGCCTGACGGCACCGCCGGCGTGGCGCCCGCTGACCGACTCGAGATCGTACCGGGCGAGATCCTGGCCGACCGGCGTGACCCAGCCGATCGGCAGGTCGGCGGGTCGACCTCCGTCCGGTTCGCGCCAGGCGTCGCAGAAATGGGCGATGACGACGTGACTGGCCGGCCCGTGCGAGCGAAGGTCCACGTCGACGGGACGCTCCAGCGCCAGCCAGCGGCGCCGGGCCGTCGAACCGGCAAGCAGGAATGGCAGCCCGCGGAACACCTGTCGGCCGGATGGGATGCGTCCGAGAGGTTCACGGTACGCGGGGTCGAGCCGGGCGGCAAGGTCGTCGTGGCTGAAGTTCCGTAGCCGCCGCAAGTCGACTGGTGTGGCCTGTGGGGATGCTCGCGGCACGACCCGGAACGCCATCATCGGCCTCCGGCCGGTGTCAGCCCGGTTGCTGCTGCTGCCATGCCACGGTCCCTCGCGCCGAACCCGTTGACGCTCGTTGTCGCCGTATGCTAGCGTCCTGCGCAACCGATTGCACCGGCGGCAGGGGCGTCGGGAGAGCAGAGGAGCGGTAGCGGGAGGCGATGGTGCCAGGACCCGGGCGCGATCTCATTGGCGATGAGGAGATCGCCGAGGTCACCGAGGTGCTCCGGACTCGCGCAGGCATGCTGTAGGCATGGCACGAGCTCGCCGGACGGACGAGCGACGGGTCCTGCTGGCCGACGTGGCTCGCGG
>JANNUK010000188.1:0-5632 GCA_031395155.1 Chloroflexota bacterium
GGATCATCATCTTCTCGGGCTTCTTCGAGCCGATCTTCTATCTCCTCGGGATCGGGATCGGCCTGGGCCGGCTGGTGGGCGATGTGACGGGCCCCGGCGGGGCGCCGATCTCGTACACGCTGTTCGTCGCCCCGGCACTCCTCGCGTCCGCGGCGATGAACGGGGCGATCCTCGAGGCGACGTTCAACTTCTTCTTCAAGCTGCGCTGGCAGAAGACGTTCGATGCGATCCTGTCGACCCCGATGGCGGTGGCCGACGTGGCGATCGGCGAGCTCGGCTGGGCGCTCATCCGGGGCGGCCTCTACGCGATCGCGTTCACGATCGTCATCGTGCCGTTCGGCCTGGTCACGACCCCGCTGGCGCTCCTGGCCATCCCGGCGGCACTGCTCATCGGGTTCGCCTTCGGAGCGCTGGCGATGGCGGCGACGACCTTCATGCGGACGTGGCAGGACTTCGACCTGATCCAGATGATCATCCTGCCGCTCTTCCTCTTCTCGGGCACGTTCTTCCCCCTCGAGACATACCCGGAGCCGCTGCGGATCCTGGTCCAGCTGACGCCCCTCTATCACGGCGTGGACCTCATCCGATCGCTGATCGTCGGGGTCCTCTCACCCGTCCTTCTCGTTCACGTCGCCTATCTGACCGTCATGGGGCTCATCGGGCTCGTCGTGGTGAGTCGACGGCTCGACAAGCTCCTGCGCACCTAGGGCGGGCGAATGGCCGGCGCGGAGCGCGAGGCGGGCCTCGCCATGCTCAGTGCGGAGATCGTCGAGTGCCGGCGCTGTCCGCGGCTCGTCGAGTGGCGAGAGTGGGTCGCGCGCGAGAAGGTTGCGCGGTTCCGCGACGAGCCGTATTGGGGGCGACCGGCGCCGGGGTTCGGCGATCCCGACGCGCGGATTCTCGTCGTCGGCCTCGCCCCCGGCGCGCATGGCGCGAACCGGACGGGCCGCGTGTTCACCGGCGATGCCTCGGGCGACTTCCTGTGGTCGGCGTTGCACGCCGTGGGGCTTGCCGATCGACCGTCCAGCCGGCGCGCGAACGACGGCCTCACCCTCACGGACGTCTACATCGCTGCTGCCGTTCGCTGTGCCCCGCCGCTGAACAAGCCGACGATCTGGGAGCGCGACGCCTGCGCGCCATTCCTGGTGCGGGAGGTGGCGTTGCTGGACCGCGTCCGGGTCATCGTGCCGCTGGGTCAGTTCGGCTGGGACGCGACCCTGCGAACGCTGGCGGCCATGGGCTATCCGACACGGCCGAAGCCGCGCTTCGGCCACGGGGCGGAAGCGGTCGTGGGGGCCTACCGGCTCGTTGGATCCTTCCACCCGAGCCAGCAGAACACGTTCACGGGACGACTGACGGCGCCGATGTTCGACGCCGTCATCCGACGCGCCCAGGAATTGGCCAGCCTTCAAGTAGAGTAGATCGGCGACACACGGTGTAGCTCTGGCCCAGCTCCGCATACTGAGCAGGCAGCGCCAGGACGAGATCGTGATGCGGTTGTACGCGCCGCTCTACGGCGTCGAACTGACCCGGGCCTACTGGTATGTCCAGGGTCTGCCCTTGACGGACCACGAAGCCTTCGCGGCAGATGCCACCCTCGATGACTGGGTGGCGCTCGATCAGGTCTGCTCGTTCTTCGATGCCATGGGCCTGCTCCTACACCGGCGCATCGCCCGCATCGGGCTGCTCGACGAGTTGCTCACGTCCTCGGTGTTCGAGGCGTGGAACAAATGCGCACCATTCGTCGAGGGAAACCGACGAGCAACCCAAACGGCCCAGAACTACCAGTGGTTCGAATACCTCGTGCCCTCGACCGGCACCTGACCGAGCGCACGATCGAGCACCCCGCGGTGATCGCCTGACCTGGACGGGGTAACGCCCCGACACGATCCGCGAGAAGGCCCCGGATTCGGGGCTGCCTGCAATTCCACCGATGGTCGTTACTGCCGTGGACGTGGCCACATGTTCTAGGACCGGAGCCAGCAGAACACGTTCATCGGACGGCTGACCTCAGCGATGCTCGTGACGACGCTGCGCCGGGGACGCGACCTGGCGGGAATCGAATTCACCACTTGACACCACCACGCGAGCACCGAATATATCGCGGTACGACATAGCGTCGGAGCGTGAGGTCGGAGGTGGACGGCGGTGAGCGTCGCGCTCAAGGACACCACATGGCCAGCCGGTGAGATCCTGCGGGATATCTCTCGTGGGGGACTGGCCGGCCTGCTTGTCGGCATCGTCGTAGCCGGGATCGGCGGTCGCGTGGTGATGCGCATCGCCGCCCTGCTGGTCCCGTCGGCGACCGGCCTCGTGACCGAGAACGGCAACCGGATCGGCGACGTCACGGTGAGTGGGAGCCTCGGCCTGATCATCTTCGTGGGACTGCTCGCGGGAGTCGTCTTCGGCGTTGTCTGGGTCGTGGCCGCTCCGTGGTTGCCCGGTCAGGGGGTCGTCCGCGGCCTGGTGGCGATGCCCATCGCCGTCGGCCTGGGCGCGTTCGGTTTGGTCGATCGCTTCAATCCCGACTTCGCGATCCTCGAGCACGATCCCATCGTCGTCGCGAGCCTCGTCGCACTCGTCGCATCCGCGGCGCCAGCGATGGCGCTCGTCGATGCCTGGCTCGACCGGCGACTACCATCCGCGGTCTCGAGTCAGTCGAGCGTCGGGATCGCCTACGGCATCCTGACGTTGATCGGTGTGGCGATCGGGGGGTTGCTGACCCTCCAGGCGGCTCTCGGGGCCGATTCCCGACCGCTTGGCCTGACGATCGTCGCGGTGGGCCTGGTGACCCTGGTCTGGTGGCGCATGCGGGCGCGCGGGGAGCGCTCACGTCCGCGCTTCCTGCGGATCACCGCGATCGCGATCCTGCTGGCCGGGACGGTCGTCGGTTATCTCGGGCTGATCCCGGACATCGTGGGAGCATTGGGACGTTCGTGAGTCACGCGTTCGATGGCGCGGCCGACTCGGCGCGCCAGCGTTCCACGTATCGATCCAGGCGGTCGAAGACAACGCCCTCCAGCTCGGCCGCCGCGTCGACGAACCGTTCCAGCATCGCCATCCGGTGGCCACGCCCGATGCATTCCGGATGGACCGTGATCATCACCAGCCCACCGGGGGCGTGCTCGTACGCGTAGCGCAGCTCCTCGGTCCAGATCTCCAGGACCGTCGACGGCGCGGACAGGCCTGCGCGACCCGTCCCCGGTTCGAAGTGCGGCCAGTCGTCCATCGCCCAGTACACCGGGACCTCCACGAGGTCCGTCGCAGCGCCCCACGTCGTGCCGTCGATCGTGGAGTGGCGGTCGCCCGCGCGGACCCGGTACAGGGCGTAGTCATCCGCCATCAGCGAGCTGTCGTAGGTGAATCCGGCCGCCGTAACCAACTCCAGGGTCCGCTCGCCCAGCGACCAGTACGGCGCCCGGAAGCCACTCGGCGCGGCGCCAGTGACCGAGCGGACGGCGTCGATCGAGCGGCCCAGGACGTCGCGCGCCTCGTCCACGGAAAGCTCCGCGAAGTCCTCGTGGAACCAGCCGTGGCAGGCGATCTCGTGTCCGCCCGAGAGGATCGCGTCGGTGTCGTCCGTAAACGTGGTGAGGCTGTGACCGGGCACGAACCAGGTCGCCGGGATCTCGCGCCCGCGCAACAGGTCGAGCAGGCGCTTCGCGCCCACCCTGGGCCCAAACTCGGCATGGCTGAACTTGACCGGGGAATCGCCGCGCCGGACCGAATCCGAGATGGCGTCGTGGTCGATGGTCAGGGCGACCGTCAGGCGGGGGATCACGTCGGCGATGGTAGCCGACGGGCGATGTGCCGGCCGGGGTGAGCGACCCGATGCGAGCGCCTCTCGTATCCTTCGGGGCGCATGGTCACCGAACGCGATTACTACGAGGTCCTCGGCGTCGCTCGCGGCGCGTCCGACGCCGAGATCAAGAAAGCCTTCCGAAAGCTTGCGCAGAAGTGGCACCCGGACGTGAACGCCGAGGCCGCCGCGGACGGGCACTTCAAGGAGATCAACGAGGCCTACCAGGTTCTGTCCGACCCCGAGCGCCGCCAGCGCTACGACATGTTTGGTCGGGCCGGGGTCGGTGGCGACGGAGGTGGCTTCGAGGCCGGGTTCGGCGGTTTCAACGACATTTTCGACGCGTTCTTCGGGGGCGCGGCGGCCGGTGCCACGCGCCGCGGCCGCCCGGCCGCCGGTTCGGACCTTCGCTACGACCTGCGGATCACCTTCGACGAATCGATCCGCGGGACGGACAAGGAGATCGAGTTCCGGGTCCTCGGACGGTGCGACACCTGCGGCGGGTCGGGTGCCCAGGGCGGGTCCGATCCCGCGACGTGCCCCCAGTGCAACGGCCGTGGCGAAGTCCGGACCGTTCGTCAGACGATGCTCGGCCAGATGGTCAACGTGGCCACCTGCCCGCGCTGTCACGGCGACGGCAAGATCGTCGATGAAGCCTGTGAGGCCTGTCGCGGCGACGGCCGGACGGAGCGAGCGCGCATGGTTCGCGTGTCGATCCCGCCCGGCATCGACGAGGGCCACCAGATCCGGCTGTCCGGAGAGGGCGAGGTGGGACCACGCGGCGGGCCGGCCGGCAGCCTGTACGTCGCCGTGCACGTGACGCCGCACCCGAAGCTGAAGCGCGAGGGCACCGAGCTGATCTACGAAGCGGACATCTCGATCGCCCAGGCAGCGCTCGGGACCCGGATCATGGTGCCGACCGCCGAGGGCGACGAGGAGGTCGAGATCAAGGCCGGAACCCAGCCCGGGTCGGAGATCAAGCTCCGTGCGCGCGGGGTACCGCACCTGCGCCGGACCATGCGCGGCGATCTCCACGTGTTCGTGAACGTGGCGGTGCCGACCAAGCTGTCGAAGAAGGCACGCGAGCATCTCGAGGCCTATGCGAGCGAGGTGGGCGATGAGGTCGCGGACGCCGGCGGCTTCTTCGACAAGGTCCGTGACGCCCTCGGCTGACGCCTGGCTGGAGCTGTCGGTCACGGCGGATCTCGAGGCTGTCGAGGCGGTGTCCGAGATCCTCGGCCGCGTGGCCACCGGGGGGACCAGCGTCGAGCCGGGGTTCCGGCTCGTGGAGGAGGGCCTCGGGGCGGAGATCGATCCGGCCCGACCGGCCATCGTGCGTGGGTACCTTCCGACGACCGGCCCGGGCGGGACCGGCGCGGGCGGGACCGGCTCGGGCGGGACTGGCGCCGGCGCCCTCACGCCGGCCGAGGCGGTCGCCGCCACCGCCCGTGCCCTCGATCATCTCTCCGCGTTCGGCCTCCGGCCCATCGGCGAGTTGCAGACCCGAATCGTGCACGACGCCGACTGGGCGGAGGCATGGAAGGCGCACTTCCCCGTGCTGCGAGTCGGTCGAATCGTCGTTCGCCCCACGTGGCGGCGCCACCGCCGGGGCCCCACCGATGCCGTCGTGGCCCTCGATCCCGGGATGGCCTTCGGGACCGGGCTCCACCCCACCACGCGGCTCTGCCTGGCAGCGATCGACGGGATTGCCGGGCGCGGGAGGCTGGCCGGCGCACGCGTCCTCGACGTCGGCTGCGGATCGGGGATCCTGGGCATTGCCGCTCTTCGGCTGGGGGCGGCATCGGTGATGGGTGTCGACACCGATCCGCTGGC
>JANNUK010000035.1:0-6032 GCA_031395155.1 Chloroflexota bacterium
CCCCGGCCGCAACCATCGTGCGGATCCGCTCGCGCAGATCGCGCAGGGCCCCGGCGGTCGTGTCGACCGTGGCCCGTGCTTCCGCCAGGAGGGTGTCCACGGCGGTCGGGTTCGTCGATCTCGTCACGGGCATTCGATCCAGAAGATACGGACGTCACGCAGGAGCTCTCGCTCACGCTCCGTCAGGGTACCCGGCGCGGGGTCGATGGGGCTCGCACGGAAGCATTCGCTGCCGGGACCCTGCGTGGCTGCCTCCGGCCACAACGGGTCGGGCCCTCGATCACCCTTCTCCACGTCGTCGCCGAACACCACGACCAGGCGCGTCCCGGGGAACGTCCGGGCCAGATCGAGGACGTCGGCCGCCGGCTCGTTCGGCAAGGCCAGGGCCTCGGCGTCGGTCACGTCGGCCAGCCAGATCGGAAAGTCGGTGATGATCGGACCGAAGGTTCCCGGGGCGTCACCTGACGCCGTCAGGTAACGGTCCATTGCGGCGAAGCGGTCTGCGGTCTCTCGTGCGCCCGTGCCGAAGGACGTGAGCAAACCGACCGTGAACAGTGAGCCGCCGAAGACGGCCAGGGCCGGGCCTAGCCACGCGACAGGTCTGTGCCAGCCCAGCCGGGCGGCGAGCCGGGCCAGGCCGGCATCGAGGGTGAGGAGGCAGGCAAGGACGACGAGAACGTGGATGGCTCCCGCACCGTGAAGGAACGTGCCCAACGTCGTCGCAACGGGAAAGACGAGGCTGTCGAGCGCAAAGGTCCCCAGGGCAACGGCGACGATCGGGCGAAGGGTCCGGCCGCGGCTCGCCCACGGCAGCGCCACGAGCCCGATCGGGGCGATCGGGAGCCCGAGCAGCAGGAGGACATTGACGATGTTGTGGAGCGTCCCCTCGACGCGCATCTCCAGGAGCCGAGCGGGCCCGACCGCGAGGTAGCGTGCAACGGTTGGTGGATCGTTCCACGCGAAGATGTCGCTGCCCACGACGGATAGGGCATTGGCCGCGGCCTGGCCGGGCAGCGGGCTGCCGAAGACGAGCCAGTCTCGATACGCCCAGGGCGCGAAGATCGCCAGCGCCACGACGGCGCTGACGCCGATCAGGCGAACCCGCTCGGCCCGGCCGACTCCGGTCGTGAACCATGCCACCCCGACCCAGACCAGCGCAAGGATTGCCGCCTCATTCCTGGTCAACGCCGCCAGCCCCAGGACGACGCCGAGGGCGATCAGTCGCGAATCATTGAGGCGGGCCCCGCGCGGGCTCTTCGCCAGGCGCGTCATGAGGAGGACGGCGGCCAGGGTCAGGACGGTGAACGGAGCCGTCGAGTCGGGCAGGGCGCCGTGCAGCACGAGCGGCAGGTAGACGGCCGTTGCCAGGCCGGTCCCGACGGCGAGGGTCCGCGCGCGACCGAGCGGAAGCGCGCGCTCCTCGGCCACGTCCGCGGCCAGCCGCCAGGCCAGCACGGGGGCGATCGAGCTCACCAGCACCGACGACACCTGGGCCGCCGCAAACGCCGTCCCGAACAGGGCCATCGTCAGCGCGGCGAGGAACGTCGGGAGGGGCAGCCAGACCTCGAAGGCCGGCCTTGGGAACACCAGGGGCGGCGTCTGGTAGCTCCACAGCGAATCGCTGACCAGGCCGCGGCCCTCGAGCAGATTGCGCGCGACGTGCACGTAGTAAGCGGTGTCCTCGGGCAACGGGAACACGATCTGGGCGGCCATCGCGCCTCGCACGAGCGCCGCAACAACGAAAATCAGGGCGATCGACGCCAAGGTTTCCCGGCGGCTCATCGGGCACACCTTGCATCGCCTGCCGTGAAGCAGACAGGGTAGACACCAATCCGGTCGGCGAGGCCGCCGCTGTCCGGGATCGTGAACAGGGGTGCGCCGACCCAGTCGGGTCGCGCCCGCGTGTTGAGGATCGACTCGACGGCCGCCACCCCGTCCCCACGGTTCAGGACGAGCCAGCGAATGTCGTAGGCCGCCGCGACACGCCGGATCGTATCGATCGGGTCGTTGACCAGGACGACGCCGCCACGTCCGGTCCAGTAGCGGTACCCGGCGGCATCGATCGACATGACCCGGTCCGTCATCGGAACGCCGGCTCCGTCGAGCGCGGCCGCGACCGCCTGACGATCGTCTCGCTCGGCGCTCCAGCCCGAATGCACGATGACGCTGCCGGCAACCGCCATGACGCCGGCGAATACAACCGCGGCGCCCACGAACAGCCGCCGTGTTTGTTCCGGGCGCAACGCGGGGCGTCGAGCCACAACCTTGTCGACGACAAGGACGATGCCCTCGACCACGAGGATGAACGAGTGAGGAACCAGTGCCACCGCCGAGTGGAGGAACGTGCCACCGGGCACGTGAACAGCCGAGATGAGGGCGGAGAATGCGAACAGGAGTGCTCCATAGAGAAAGAACACGCCGAAGTCGCTGGAGCGTCGTCGCGCCCAGCCGCCCACCAGCAGGAAGGGGACCAGGATCAGGCCGGCGATCACCTGGGCAAAGATCGCGATCGCAGCGGTCAGGCCGGCCATGCGCGTGGCCATGAGGGGACCCGCGCCCATCGCGAGCAGGCGGTCCAGGCTGGCCGGCGTTGCGATGCTGTTCCACTCTTCGATCGAGCGGATGAACAGGACCTTGCCCGAGGCAGTCGACGGTGACAGCGAGCCGAAGGTGGTCAGCTGGCGCACCCACCACGGGATCATCACCAGCCCGAACGCGGCCACGGCGCCGAGCGCGGCCCGCCCGTCGATCCGCGGCCCGCCGATCCGCGGCCCGCCGCCGGCCGGACTGTCACGCAGGCGCCTCGCGCGGGCGCGGTCCCAGAGAACGGCGAGACCCAGCGCCACGAGGACGAGCAGCCCGTCGTTGCGCGCGAGCGTCGTCAGGCCGCCGAGGGCACCGGCGGCGACGAATGCCCGGCCCGACCCGCGCAGCCCGTGGGCGCCCAGCCACAGCGCGCCGACGACGAGGGGCTGGAAGAGAGAGAAGTTGTCCGGCTGAACCATGAACGGGGTGGACAACACGGGGGTCGCGACGAGCAGGCCGGCCGAGACCGCAACGAGCGGCCGGGACCCGGCATCGCGGGCCACGGCCCATGTCAGGGGAGCGGCAACCGCCCCGATGATCGCGAACGGCAGGGCCGATGCCCAGGCTGTTGGCCCGAGCATCCAGATGAACGGGACCTGGACCAGCGATGCCAGCGGCATCCAGTGCGCGTTCGAGGGGATCGGCAGGATCGGGTTGGTCGGAATGGTGCCGCCGACATCGGCAAAGATCCAGATGAAGTCGACCCGCAGGCCGTCGCCTGCCGCGAGGGCTCGCGCGACGTTGACGTAGTAGAACGAGTCGGGGTAGGCGGGGTCGGGAAAGGCGGCGATCAGGACCAGGCGAACGGCGAGCGCAGCGCCAAGCAGCAGGATCGGGGTTCGCACGGCCGGTGGAGGTTAGCACCGGATCGGTCCCGTTTCGACCGGTACGAATGGGCTAGTCCGGGCGGCCTACCTGCCTTCCATCGCCGAGGGGAGGCAGGGGCTAGACTCCGGCCGATGCCACCTGGATCGATCCCGGCACAGGCACCAGATCGGTCGCCGGTTGCCCGGCTGCCGGTGCTCGCCCGCGAGCTGGGCGTCGGCCGGGAGATCGTGACGGTGTTCCTTGCCTCGAGGGCGCTCGTTGTCCTCGCTGCCCTGGTCGCCGAGTACGTCATCCCGCGCAATCCCGCGCTCACGAGCGGCGCCTCCGGGCCGATCCTGCGCAGTCTCACGTCCTGGGACGGCTGGTGGTATCTCGGAATCGCCCACGGTGGCTATCACGCCGAACCCATCGTGGGCGCGTATCGCGATGTCGCGTTTCTTCCCCTCTACCCAATCCTCGTAGGGGTCCTGTCGTTGCCGTGGCCGGCATTCACCGGCCTCGTCGCCGTCATCGTCTCCAACCTGGCGTTCCTGCTCGCGCTCGGCCTGCTCGTCCGGCTGGGCGAGCCGTACCTCGGCCGCCCGAGGGCCACCGTCGCTGCAGGCCTGCTGGCGGTCTATCCCTTTGCGTCTGTTTTCGCGATGGCGTACACGGAGAGCCTGTTCCTGCTCCTGGTGGTTGCCGCGTTTCTGGCCGCGGAGCGCCGCCACCGGGTGTGGGCAAGTGTGTTTCTGACTTTCGCCGTGCTCGCGCGGTTCCAGGGCGTCGCGTTGGTGCTCCCGCTCTGGATCATGTTCCTCAGGCAGGATGCCTGGCGACCGCGGAGATCCCACCTCCTGTTACTGCTGGGTCCGGCCGCGGCGGCTGGATGGCTGGCGTTCGTCTTCTTGCTGCTTGGTGCGTCGGCGAGCTATGTCGATGTCCTCGATGCCTGGGGCCGATCAGGTCTCGGAACTGCCGCGCCGACCGCAACGGTTGGAGCCATGCTCTCGCTCTACCAGGTCGCCCTGCTCGCCAGCCTGTGCTGGTCCGTCTTCCTCCTCGTGTTCGTGCGGACCGATCGCCTCCGCGCCGAGTACTGGCTCATCCCGGTGCTGTTTCTGGCCAGCGCCATGGCCAGTGGAACCCTCGAATCGATCGGGCGCTACTCCGTCGCCGCATTTCCCTTGGTGTGGCTTCTTGCCGGGCGGGGATCGCCCTTGGCCCGGGTCGGCTGGCCGATCGTGTCGACCTGTCTGTTCTTTGTGATCGCGACCCTGACATTCGGCGGGCATTGGGTCCCGTGACGCAGGGCTAGACTGCCCCGATGCCGACGGACCCCACGCTTGCAATCGTCTTGCCCGCGTACAACGAGGCGGCACGGATCGGCCCCGCCCTCGACGAGTTGTTCGGTTTCCTGCAACGGCCGGGCGCACGAGCGCGCGACGGGGCGCCGGGCCCGGAGCGACTGCCCCAGCTCGTTCAGGTCATCGTGGTCGACGATGGGAGCGGCGACGGCACGGCCGACATCGTTCGAGCTCGGCCGGAGGCCCACGGTGTCCGCGACGGCGTTCGTCTCGATGTGCTGTCGGTGCCCCACGCCGGAAAGGGAGCGGCAGTCCGTGCCGGGATGCTTGCGGCCGACGCCGACCTCATGGTGTTTGCCGATGCCGACATGGCCACGCCACCGGATCAGCTCCCGCTGCTCATCGCCGCCCTCGCCCGCTCGGAGGTCGCACTGGGGAGCCGGATCCAGCCCGATGGGTCGGACATGCGGGCAAGCCAGCCGCTGTTCCGGCGCGTCCTGGGCAGGATCTTCCACGCGCTCGCAGCGGTGTGGGTCGTCGGCCCTGTGGCCGACACGCAGTGTGGTTTCAAGGGCTTCCGGCGCGGCGCGGCTCACGACCTCTTCGCTCGACAGCGCGTGACGAGCATCGTCTTCGACGTCGAGATCGTTTTCCTGGCGCGCCGCCGCGGGTACGGGATGGCGGTCGTCCCGATCCAGTGGAACGATCGGCGCGGATCGCGAATGCGGCCGGGCCCGCGCCTCGCACTGCGTGTGGCCTGGGACCTGCTCCGGATTCCGTTCATCCATCGCCGCGTCGAACACGTTGCGCCGCACGCCGAGGGTGAGCGGGGCTGACGTGACCTCGGGAACTTGCATGCTGAGCCGGGGGGTTGCACTGCCCGCGATCGCGGCGGTCGTCTTCATCGTCGGCCTGGCGATCGTCCTCGCGACGGGAGCGTCCTCCGGGACCTGGGGCTACGACTACGAGGCGTACGCTCAGGCCGCGCGGCGTCTGCTCGACGGCCGGCCGCTGTACGACCCCACGGTGGACCTTGCCGGGGGATTCGCCGTCTTCCTCTATCCGCCGCCCTTCGCGATCGCCTTCGTTCCGTTCGCGCTCCTCGGCTCGGTGGCAGGCCTGTGGGCGTGGACGGCCCTGCTCACCGCCTGTGTCGTCGGCGCCATCGCGCTCATGCCCGTAGCGAGCCGGATCCGTTGGGTCGTCCTGCTCCTCGCGGGTCTTCACTGGCCCTCGCTGTATGCGATCCGGCTGGGACAGGTCGGCCCGATCTTGCTCCTCCTGTTCGTTCTGGGCTGGCGTTGGCTGGACCGGCCGGGATCCCTGGGCGGG
>JANNUK010000221.1:0-2761 GCA_031395155.1 Chloroflexota bacterium
CGCCGGGACGCCGACGATGGCCGATGCCGTGTCGTGCGACCCGACGAGGGTGAGGAGCGTCTCCGCCGAGGCCCCGGTTTCCCCGCGGACGTCCTTGCGGAGGGGCCCGATGACGTCGCCTGGAGCGCCGGGCGACGCGAACAGTGACGGCGGGTAGTCGAGCGACGCGATCAGCTCCGTGTCCCAGGTCCGCCGATGGACGTCGAGCAGCCCCGTCGTCGAGGCGTTCGTGAGCTCCGCCACGCGTACCCCCGAGAGCCAGTAGCCGAGGAGGTCGGGGATCAGCAGCATCGTTCGGGCCAGCTCGAAGATGGATGTCCCACGAGCCGCCGCGAGCTGGTAGATCGTATTGAACGGCAGGACCTGGAGACCGTTCCGGGCATAGAGATCGGCCGGCGCGATGACCCGGTGCACGGCGTCCACGGCGGGGGCGGTCCGGTCGTCACGGTAGTGATAGGGATCGCCGAGCAGCGTCCCGGCCTCATCGAGGAAGCCGTGATCCACGCCCCACGAATCGACCCCGATGCTGACCAGGCCGTCGGCTGCGCGGGTCGCCGCGCGCAGGCCGGTCAGGACCTCGTGATAGAGACGCAGGATGTCCCAGTGGAGCCCGTCGGGGAGGCGGACCGGCTCGTTCGGGAACCGGTGAACCTCGGTCAGGTCCAGCTCGTTGGGCGCGACCCGCCCGACCATGACACGGCCGCTCGACGCGCCGAGGTCGACGGCCGCGACGAGCCGCCCGGTCACCGGAGGAAGGCCGCCGCGACACCCGCGTCGACGGGGATGTGGAGGCCGGT
This sequence comes from Chloroflexota bacterium, assembly GCA_031395155.1. Taxonomy (GTDB): domain Bacteria; phylum Chloroflexota; class Limnocylindria; order Limnocylindrales; family CSP1-4; genus CAKKPP01. The sequence goes on from JANNUK010000221.1 coordinate 798, forward strand.
CGTCTGTGACAGGTCGCCGCCGGTCAGCGCGAACACGGCCGCGGCCACGTGCTCCGGCAGGACCTCACGCTTGAGCAGCGTTCGCTGCGCGTAGAACTCGCCCAGCTTGTCCTCGGGGATCCCGTAGGTTCGGGCGCGGTCCGCGCCCCAGCCCTTGGCGAAGATGCCGGAACCGCGCACGACGCCGTCCGGGTTCACGCCGTTCACCCGGATCGAGTACTGGCCCAGCTCGGCGGCGAGCAACCGGACCTGGTGGGCCTGGTCCGCCTTCGATGCGCCGTAACCCACGTTATTGGGGCCCGCGAACAGCGCGTTCTTGCTGACGATGTAGACGAGATCGCCACCCATCGCCTGGTCGATCATGACCCGGGCCGCCTCTCGGGAGACGAGGAAGGAGCCGCGGGCCATCACGTCGTGCTGGAGGTCCCAGTCAGCAACAGTGGTCTCGAGCAGCGACTTCGAGATCGACAGGCCGGCGTTGTTGACGACGAGGTCGACGCCACCGAAGGCGAGCACGGCCCTGCGCAGCGCGTCGGCGACCTGTGCCTCGTCGGTCACGTCGGCGACCAGGCTGATCGCCGTGTCCGTCCCGCCGAGTTCGCGCGCCACGGCCTCCGCGCTGCCAGGATCGATGTCGGCGACCACGACGCAGGCACCCTCCGCGGCCAGCCGATGGGCGATGGCCTTGCCGATCCCCGATCCGGCGCCGGTCACGAACGCGACGCGTGTCGCCAGCGGCTTCGGTGCCGGCATGCGCTGGAGCTTCGCCTCCTCCAGCGCCCAGTACTCGATCCGGAACTTCTCGGACTCGGCGATGGGGGTGTAGGTGGACAGCGCCTCGGCGCCGCGCATCACGTTGATGGCGTTGACGTAGAACTCCCCGGCGACGCGGGCGGTCTGCTTGTTGGCCCCGAAGCTGAACATCCCCACGCCGGGCACCAGGACGATCGCCGGATCGGCTCCGCGCATCGCCGGGCTCTCGGGCGTCGCGTGCCGCTCGTAGTAGGCGCGGTAGTCCGCCCGGTAGGCGTCATGCAGCTCGCGCAGGCGCGCGATCACGTCGGCCAGATCGGCCGTGGGCGGAAGATCCAGCACCATCGGGCGGACCTTGGTGCGCAGGAAGTGGTCCGGACACGACGTGCCCAGGGCCGCGAGGCGCGGGTGCTCCGCGCGGGCAAGGAAGTCGAGAACAACCTCGCTGTCGGTGTAGTGGCCCACGACCGGCCGATCCGTGGACGCGAGGCCGCGGACGAGCGGCAGCAGCGCGGCCGCGCGGTTATGGCGCTCCGATTCCGGGAGCGCCTCGTAGCCGGCGATCGGTGGCCCGAACGGGTCGGACCGGCCGTTGTCCACGATGAACCGCTCTGCGGTCCGGATGATCTCGAGCGAGCGCGCCTCACACTCCTGGGAGGTGTCGCCCCAGGCGGTGATCCCGTGGCCCCCGAGGATCGCGCCGATCGCCTCGGGATGGTCACGCTGGACGGCGGCCATGTCGAGCCCCAGCTGGAACCCGGGACGTCGCCAGTCCACCCACGCCACGCGATCGCCGAAACAGCGCCGGGTCAGACCTTCGCCGTCGGCCGCGGTCGCGAGGGCGATGCCCGAATCCGGGTGGAGGTGGTCCACGTGATCGGCCTCGATGAGCGCGTGCATCGCCGTATCGATGGACGGCGCGGCGCCACCGCGACCGTGCAGGCAGAAATCGAACGCGGCGACCATCTCGTCCTCGCGCTCGACGCCCGGGTAGACGTCGACGAGCGCGCGCAGCCGGTCGCGTCGCAGGACCGCGAGCCCGGCTTCCTTCAGGGTGCCGAGGTCGCCACCGGAGCCCTTGACCCAGAGCAGCTCGACCGGCGCTCCGCTCGCGGGATCGACACCGGTCCCCTTGGCCGACGTATTCCCCCCCGCGTAGTTGGTGTTCCGCGGGTCCGACCCGAGCCGGTTCGAGCGCGCGATGAGCGCGG
>JANNUK010000237.1:0-3038 GCA_031395155.1 Chloroflexota bacterium
CGCCCATCGCGTGTCCCTGCCGGCCGCCGGCGGTCCGGCTGGGAGCCTGGCGCTCCTCGGTGAGCGCCCGATCGCCGAGCTGGAACGGGTCGTGACGACGCGGATCGCCGGCCTGCTGGCCCTCGGGCTCGCCCGCGATGATGCGGTGCGCAGGGCGCGGGATGCGGCCCGCCGGTCTGAGTCGTTGCCGCCGGGTGGCCCGCCGTGGACGGTCCTGGTGGCTCGTCAGCGGGCCGCGACACCGGGGTCCGGCACCGGGGGCGGCGGGGGCGGCGGGGGCGGCGGGGCGACCGCCGAGGCGACGGCCGAGGGGACCGCCGATCCCGTCGAGCGCCGTGAGGCGATCCGGCGCGACCTCCGCCAGCTGGCGCCGGCGCGTCGGTTGAGCCTGCGTGGCGACGCCGACAGCCTGGAACTTCGGCTCGTCCTCGCCGGCGACACCGCGGATCCCGAGTCGTCCGAGCTCGCGACCAGGGTCGCCGCATTCCTGGGCCGTACCGCTGCCATCTCGCGCCCGTTCAGCGCGGCCCACGATCGGGCGGCGGCGGAGGCGGAGGCGCGCACGACGCTCGAGGCTGTGGAGGCCCTGCCCGACCCGCCCGCTCTTGCCCACGCCTCGCGCCTCGGTGCCTATCGGTTGTTGGGCAGCCTGCACCACCTGGCCGACGGGCCGCGTCAGGCCCAGGCCCTGCTGGCGCCGATCATGGCCGGCCGTCCGGACGTGCGACGCGAGCACCTTGCCACGCTGCGCGCGCTGCTCGACCATCCGGGGACCTCGGAGGCGGCGGAGGCGCTCGGCGTCCACCGCAACACGATCGCCTACCGTGTCCGGCGGATCGAGGCGCTCACTGGCTGGCCGCTCGATGACCCGGATCTCCGGCTCGCGCTCTCGCTCGCGCTTAGAATTGTGCCAACGGCCTAACTTCCAAGCCCTTCGACCGAGGCAGGTCGGCCTGGCCGAGTGCTACGCTGCGCAGATCAGTCAGGCGGTTCCCTCGGTATGGTGCGGAACGCACAAGACGATGGGCACCTCGATCAGGAAGCTCAGGGAGGCACAGGCGTGGCCATCGCACACGAGGCAGTCGACGGAATCGAGAAGATCGAGGCCGCCCGGGCGGCCGGGGTCCGGTCGGTCCAGCTCCAGTTCACCGACATCATCGGGCACGTCAAAGCGGTGACCATCCCGATCCACCAGATGGAGAACTCGGTTCGCCACGGGACGTGGTTCGACGGTTCGTCGATCGAGGGCTTCACGCGGATCGCCGAGAGCGACCAATACCTGATGCCGGACATGACCACGTTCGCCGAGATCCCGTGGTCGCCGGGTTCGGGTCCGCGCGGCACCGCCCGGGTGATCTGCGACGTGTTCACGCCACGTGGTGAACCTTTCACCGGCGACCCGCGCTGGGTGCTCCGTCGACAGGTTGAGCGGGCCAAGGCCCTCGGTTACATCGTCAACACCGGCCCGGAGCTCGAGTTTTTTCTGTTCCGGCGCGGCGCGGACGGCGGGATCGAGCCGCTCCCGCACGATCAGGCCGGCTACTTCGACTCCTCGACCGACCTCGCCATGGAGATCCGCCAGGACATGGTGGACGCGCTCGAGGCGTTCGGGATCCGCGTCGAGGCGGCCCACCACGAGGTCGCGCACGGGCAGCACGAGATCGACTTCGAGTACGCCGATGCGCTGCGGACCGCCGACAACGCGATCACCTTCAAGTACACGCTGAAGGCCATCGCCCAGCGTCACGGCCTCTACGCGACGTTCATGCCGAAGCCGATCCACGGGATCAACGGCTCCGGGATGCACACCCACCAGAGCCTCTACTCGATCGCCGACGAACGCAACGCCTTCGCCGATGCGACGAACCCGTACGGGTTGTCCGACCTTGCGCGAGCGTACATGGCCGGCATCCTCGCCCACGGGCGCGGGATGATCGCGGTCCTCGCGCCGCTCGTGAACAGCAACAAGCGGCTCGTGCCCGGGTACGAGGCGCCCACGTACCTGACCTGGGGGCGCACGAACCGATCGGCGCTCATCCGCGTCCCAAAGGTCTCGCCCGGACGATCGATCGAAGGCACCCGGGCCGAGGTGCGCTGCCCCGATCCGTCTTCGAACACCTACCTGGCGTTCGCCGCAATGATCGCAGCCGGTCTCGACGGCATCGAGAAGGGGATGATCCTCGACGACCCGGTCGAGGAGAGCCTCTTCGAGATGGACGCCGCGACGGTTGCCGCCAAGGGCATCAAGGAGCTCCCCGGGACGCTCGGGGAGGCGCTCGACGAGCTCGAGCGCGACGACGTGATCCGCGAGGCCCTCGGCGATCACGTGTTCAGCCGCTTCGTGGAGGCCAAGCGCACCGAATGGGACGAGTACCGGATGATGGTCTCGGACTGGGAGGTCGAGCGCTACCTCGAGGAGTTCTAGGCCCTCGCCATTCCCGACCGGCTGGCGCCGGTCAGGCTCCGCAACACCACGAGCGCGGACCCGAGCGGGTCCGCGCTCGTTCGATTCCGAGCTGCGCACCGCGGGTTCACGTTCGCACCGGACCCGCCATGACCCACAGTCAACAAATCCGGGCCCAAGGCGCCGGGAGCCTCTCCGCCGCAGCTGCGGTCCCGTTGATCGCTACCTCACGTGGCGTGTTGATGACTGCAGGTCATGGATCAGGTGCGCAGAGGCCGGACCAGTACCCAGGAAGCCGGCGATCATCGACGTCGGCCCAAAATGTTGCCTCCGAGTCATGGCGGCGGATGCGTGCGCAGTCGCGCGACCTGCACGAGGCAGGCGCCGTCCCGGGGACGTGGCCCCGGGACGTCAGTCCCGTCAGGCTACGCGCCTGACGCGCCACCGCGCGGACGGGTCCGACAACGGGTCGCCGTGGGTCCCGCCGCACAACGCCGACCCGCCGCACAACGCCGACCCGCCGCTCAACGCCGACCCGCCGCTCAACGCCCGAACTCGTCCAGCCGGACGGCTCGCATGCCGCACCATGGGTGGCCATGGCCCGACGCGCAATTCCCGATCATCCCCGCCCCGG
>JANNUK010000301.1:0-2468 GCA_031395155.1 Chloroflexota bacterium
CGCGATCCGCCCGATTGGTTGCGCCACATGCACCTTGCCCGCGGAGGCGAGGCCCGCCCCGCGACCGGGCCGCCACGCGAACGAGGGCACCGACTGGTCCCGTATCAGCCCTTCCCCCAATACATCCGCTATGGCGTCTACCGCCGAGCGTAGGTGCCCCCCGGTGAGCCCCACGTCCGCCCGCGATCCGCCCGATTGGTTGCGCCACATGCACCTTGCCCGCGGAGGCGAGGCCCGCCCGATTGGTTGCGCCACATGCACCTTGCCCGCGGAGGCGGGGCCCGCCTCGTTCCAGATCAGCCCATCAGGTTTGCGAACGGGTCGTTGGAGTCGCGGCGTTCGGTGACCGCGTCGGCACCGAATCGACGGCGGTCCGGATCGTCGAACTCGCGGCCCAGGATTGACTGCCAGCCATCGCTCTGGAGTCCATCGAGTGCCCGGGTAGCCGCACGCAGGGTGTCGCGCGCGTGGTCGAGGGCGACGCCGGCGAGGGCGGCCCCGGTCCGCGAGTGAGCGAGCGCGGCGCCGACGGCGAGTGCGGCGCGAGCGGACGAGGCGGCAACCGCACGGTCGTGTCCGGGCGCCGCCACGTGGAGCACGCGGGCATGGTCGCCGGCCGGGGCGATGCCGGCCGCAACCGCAAGTGCCGACACGCCGGCTTCGCCCGAGGTCGTGAGGACCGACAGCGAGAGCGGATGCTCCGGAAGCAGGCGACGGCGGATGACCACCTCCGCGAGGGCGAACGCCGCGCCCAGTCGCTCCTCCACGAGCCACGTCGGGACCGCCCCAGCCACAATCTGATCGGCGGCGAGACCTGCAGCGCGGGCCAGGTGGATTCCGAGCAGCTGGAGGGCCAGGGCGCGCCCTGATCGCGTCGCCGTGCTCGCTGGCATCCCGGCCGCGAGATCCGGGCCGACGACGAGCGGGCCGGGACCAACCAGGACCAGCGTCCCGGCGCGGGCATGGATCGTCGCCGCGAACGCATGATCGGCCAGCGCTCGGTCGGGATCGACACCGCTGGCGACGATTTCGGCCATGACGTCGGCGACGACAAGATCGACGCGCTCAAAGGCGGCCACCACCGCCTGCTCCGGCGCCGCCAGTGGGGGCGCGGCACTGGCAAGCCGAACGTAGGCACGACGGTCCGCCGCGATCTCATCGATGGTCGAACGGATGACGGCCAGGCCGCGCTGACTGCCGGACGGTGCCACGTCCACCAACGACGAGTCTGCGGCGTCGCGGCGTGCCCCGCCGCGACCGTCACGGGCGGACCCGGGCCCAGGTCGCCAGGGCTCGATCTCGATCCCTGATTCCTCGAGAAGCCCGTGCAATTCGCGACCCATCGGGACTTCGACACGAATGACGTCGAATCCGGCCCGCACCAGGTCGCCGGCCTCGCCGGCCGCGGCCCGCGCCTCCGACTCCGTCACCGCAGTCGAAATCCAGGGCCTGGGCGGATCGCCCAGAACGGTGATCAGCTCGCGTCGTGCCGTCCTGTTGGCATCGATCCGGTCCACCGCCCGCGCCGCAAGGTCCGCCACCGCCGCCTCGGCGGTGGCTCGATGCTTCGGTTCGGCCAGGAGCTCCGCCTCCATGGCCAGGTCGACGTGACCTGCAGCCACGTCGATCGCAAGATCCTGGATCGGCTCGTCGTACTCCACCAGGGCCATCGCGAAGGGCAGGGTGACGCCGTGCGCCAGGCGGTCGGGCGCGCCCGCCACGTATCGATCAACGACGGCTCCGGCGAGCGGCAGGCCCGCCCGGTCCAGGCCGCCGACGCCGAACAGGCGAAGGAGCGCCCGTTCACGCCCGAGCGTCGTCGCTGCGAGCGTTCGCGGCGCCCAGGCCGCCGCAACCCCGCGAGCAAGCTCGTCGAGCCGCGCCAGATCGCCCTCGAGTCCGGGGAGAGCCATCTCCAGTCCGGCTGTTCGTTCGGCGCCCATGTCCTGAGTATGAACCGGCTTCACGCCGTCTCGTCGGGTGGTGGCCCCATCCGTGGCGGCGCCCCGATCCAGACATGCCCGTCCACAAACCGCTCCGCCTTCCAGATGGGAGCACGCGCCTTGGTCTCCTCGATCGCGTACTCCGCCGCTCTGAACGCCGCTCCGCGATGGGCCGCACAGGCAACGATGACGATGCTCGTGTCCCCGAGGGGTACGTCGCCCGTCCGATGGACGATCGCGAGCCGGGTGACCCCGAACCGGTCGGCAATCTCGTCGGCAATCGTGCCGAGGACGCGAACGGCCATCGTCTCGTGCGCGTCGTAGTCGAGCGAATCGACGACCCGTCCGGCGTGGCCCGCGGCCGCCGCCTCCTGTCCCGGCGCCGGGGTCCCGGGCGTGATCCTGGTCCGTCCGACGAAGCCGACGACGGCACCGTCCTCGGGCGTCACGAGGCGCCGGGTGAGGTCGGCGACGAGGTCCTCGGGAAAGGGCTCGTCGCGGAGCTCGAGGATGCGTGTCGCACCG
>JANNUK010000355.1:0-2751 GCA_031395155.1 Chloroflexota bacterium
TGCTCCGCCACCGGGCCGCTCGGCGGCCCCGTCGTCGCGGTGGCCGTGGAGTGGCGCGATGGGTCGTTCGCGTGGGCCACGATCCCGCTTCCGCCCGACTGGCCGGAAGGCGAGGCGGGGCCGGCGACCCGGGAACTGGGCCCGGTGCCGAGTCATCTGATCGACCTGCTGACGAGCAGCGGGCTGAACTCCGCGAACTGACGTCCGGCCGGAAGGCTCCCGCCGCGCGAGCGCGCAAACGGCACGGCGCGGGCCTGACGTCGCAGGCCAACGACTACGGGGTTCGAGACTCAGGCCTCGCGCCAGCGGTGCGGGCGGTTCCGCAGTGCGGCGAGGCCCCATGCGTCGCAGAACGCCTGCCATGTCTCGCGCGGAGCACCGACCCAGCGCAGTTCTTCGGAAGCCGACTGGGCGATCGGGACGCCGTCCGCGACGGTCCGCAGTCGCGCCAGCGACCGGTAGAGGAGCGCGTCTTCGATCTGGTCGCGGAGCGTCGCCGCAAGTTTTGGCGCACTTCTGACCGAGACGTCCCAGGCCGAGGCGCGCGCCGGGATCTCCTCCAGCGACCCGTAGCGGGACAGGACCGCGGCCGCAGACTTGGCGCCCCAACCCGGCAGGCCCGGGTAGCCGTCGGACGAATCGCCAACGAGCGCGAGCCAATCCGGGATGGATGCCGGCAGCACGCCCCATTTCTCGATGACCCCGGCCGCGTCGTAGACGATGCGGCGCCGGCGGTCCCACAGGACCACCTCGGACCCGCGCACGAGTTGTGCCATGTCCTTGTCCGGAGTGCACACGAGGATCCGCTCGACGCCCGCGGCACCGTCAAAGACCCCGCACGCCGCGCCGATCGCGTCGTCGGCCTCGAACTCGACCATCGGCCAGAGCACGATCCCGAGCGCCTCGATCGCCGCCTCGGCGATGGGGAACTGGGCGAGGAGCTCGGGCGGCATCCCGGCTGACGACTTGTAGCCCGGATAGAGATCGTTCCGGAACGATTCGATCACCCGGTCCGTCGCGCATGCGACGTGGGTCGCCCCCTCGTCACGGAGCAGGTAGAGCAGCTGCTCCACGAGCCCGGAAACGCCCGACAGCGGCACGCCGTCATGGCCGAGCACCGCCGGGCGCGGCGCGAAGTGCGCCCGGAACAGCTCGTACGTGGCGTCGACCAGGTGGATCTCCACGCCGTGCTCAGGCGCCCGAGTCGGCCACGGCCCGGGTGCCGCCGGACTCGACGAGATCCCTCAGGTGCTCGAGATCGGCCTGGAACACGGCCCCGAGGATCGGGCGCTGGATGAGCGCCCCGAGGTGCGGGAAGACTGGGGGCACGAGGACCTCGGTCCAGCGCACATGCGTCCGGGCCGGGCGCCCCTGGCCACGGTCGGTGGCGTCAGTCAGCTTGATGACGCCGCTTCCCTTGAACCGTCCTTCATGCGCGATCGCGTAGTGCGAGGGCCGGTCGAACTCGGTGATGGCGATGGGGTCCTCGACGCTGATCCCGAGAATGCGGACCGTGCCGATCGCCCGCGTGCCGACGCCGAGGGGCGGCCGCGTCAGCACCGTCACCGTCTTGAGGTCGTGCATCCACTCCGGCTGGCGCTCGATGTCGGCGATCGCGTCCCAGACCACGTCGATCGGAGCGTCGATGTCGACCTCGGAGACGATCGGGACCCGGAGCCCGTCGGCACCCGGGCGGTTCGCGAGCCAGCGATCGACGAGCCAGCTCGCGCCGAGGCCCAGGAGGCCGAGCCGGAGCAGGCCGCGGATCATGATTCGGCTACCCACGCCAGAACCACGCCGGCCTCGACCATCGCACGAATCGCGGCCGCGCCGTCGCCCGGCGCCAGCTCGACGGCCGCCACCGCGTCCTCCAGCAGCTCCACCTCGAACCCGAGCCGACGCCCGTCGAGAGCCGTTGCCTGGACGCAGTAGTCCGTCGCCAGGCCGCACACGACGACCCGTTCGATCCCGCGCACGCGGAGAAGGTCGCCCAGCTCGGTCGGCGTCAGGTCACCGCTTGCCGGTTCACGGACCGTGAAGCCCGAATAGCCGTCCTCGCCGCTCGTCCCCTTCCGAACCCACGGCCCCACTACCTCGAGATCGGGATGGAAGGCGGCTCCCCACGTGCCGCCGACGCAGTGGACCGGCCAGATCCCGCCGTCGGTCGCGAAGTGCGGCGTGCGTTCCGGGTGCCAGTCGGCGGTATAGGCGACGAACGCGCCGGCGTGGATAGCGGCCCATGCAGCCCGGTTGACGGTCGGGACCACGCCATCGCCGCCGCGCACGAACAGCGACCCACCTGGATCGGCGAAGTCGTTCTGGACATCGACGACGATCAGGGCCGTCCGTCGGTCGTAGGTCGTCACGCCTCGACTCTAGCCCACCCGCGCGACTCGTGATGCAACCCAACGGCAACCCTCGCTCCGCCCCATCGTCCGACACGATGGTCTACCCTTCCCGCCGTGAACCTGAGCGCCGATGACCGCGCCCTGCTTGCGGGCAGCGAAGAAGTTGAGATCGAGACCCGGTCCGCCGATGGGGCCGTTCAGCGCACGATCATCTGGGTCGTCGTGGACGGCGACGACGTGCTCATCCGGTCCGTCAACGGCACCGCCGGCCGCTGGTACCGGGAGGCCGTCGCGCATCCCGAGGTGGCGCTCCACGTCGCCGGCCGACGGATCACGGGGCGCGTGGAGTCCGCCGCCGACGCCGACACGGTCGCGCGCTGCAGCGCCGCGCTGACCACCAAGT
>JANNUK010000038.1:0-8374 GCA_031395155.1 Chloroflexota bacterium
GTCCCGCCATAGCGCTCGATGACCTCGCGAGACAAGTCGAAATAGCGAGTCAACGTCGCTCGAACATCCTCGGAGTCCCGGCCTTCGCGAGCGTCGTGAACCCGACGAGGTCGGCAAACAGGACGCTCACGACGCGGCGCTCGGCCGTCGGTTCGGGCATTGGTGCGGAGCGCAGGCTGGGTGCCGGGCGCTCTGCGCTCACACGAGCGGTGGTTATTGGTGTCGCGCATTCCGAGCAGAACTTGGCGGCCGGCGGGTTCACGAATCCACAGTTCGCGCAGCCCGCTGTCAGCGGGCGGGCGCACTCCATGCAGAACTTGGCCCCCGCCAGGTTCTGGGTGCCACAGTGCTCGCAGATCACGTCCGGTCGTACTCCCGATGCGATGTCATGGCCGACACCCCAGGCCGCCCGGCGAGGATAGCCCAAGCGCAGGCGACGGAGCAGCCGGCTGGCGACCGGGTGGACGGTCGCGCTGGGTCACGCGCGCGCGTAAGCGGGCACCAGCTCACCGGTGGCGTGGCGGATCGATGCGATGTTGACCCGCGGATCCGGATAGTCCTCGCACCACTGATAGCGATGGGCCTGGACGACGTCCCCGTTCGAAGCCACGACGAACTCGGCGGGCAACAGCCACGGGTTGTCGACCATCGGGCGTCCCTGAGCAAGGCGGTCGGCGGCCAGGGATTGGCCCGCGGACTGTTCGCAGCGAAGGAACTCGTCCGGGGCATCGAACAGCATCTGGGCAGGTCCACCCTCCAGGATCCCGAACGCCCGATACGCCCGCTCGTCGGGGTCGCACAGGATCGTAAGGTCCGGCGGCAGGTCGTTCGCGGCCGCGTAGACGGTTGCACGTTCCGGCTCACCCTGACCGATCAGGACCACGTCGGCGCCGGCGCCGCGGTAGGCCTCCAACTCGCCGATCAGTCGTGCGGAACGGTCCCGGCCGCACGAGCAACCGAAATGCCGCCAGAAGAGCAACAGCGCCGGTCGATCAGACCAGGCGGAAGCGAGCCGGATCGGACTTCCGCTTCGGGCGTCCGTCAGGTCGACGTCGGGAGCGGGATCGCCGACCTGGACCGGGAGGGCGTTCCAGCGCAGGCGCGTCGGACCGCGCTGCCAGTGCTCGAACCACTCAGCACGAGCAGCCTCGGTGTTCAGCGAGTTGGGTTCATGAAGCGTCACTCAGCCGGCCTCCTCTTCGTTGCTTCGATGACTAGCGTACGGCGGGCCGACGTGCGATGAAAACCTCCCGATCCCAGGGGTCGATCTCGACATCGGCATCGAAGCCGATCTCGTCGAGCAGGCGGAGCCAGGTCGCCCGAGGAAAGAGACCCTCGACATGGCGATCGTGGACGATCCGAATGGAGCCGTCGGGCTCGCGCAGGACAATGGCGAAATCGGTCTGGGTCGTCGAGTCCAACGGGTCGGGATCGATCGACCATTCAAGGTAGCGGAGGCCCCGGCGCGACGTACTGCCCGCCGCCGCGAGGCCCTGGCCCCCGAGCTCGGCCTCGTCGTGGCCGCCGTGGTCGGTCGAGGGAACAAACGTCTCGCGCATGCAATCCGGGGCGAAGACGGCGACGCCGCCGGGTCGAAGGTGCACGAAGGCCGTCTCCAGCGCGGATCGCAGATCTGCCTCGGTCGTGAGGTACATGATCGCGTCGTGGATCAGGACGGCGTCGAACGTGCGGCCCAGGCGGAGGGTCCGCATGTCGCCCGTCACGTGCTCCGCGTTCGGGTTGATCGTCCGGCTCAGGTCGAGCATGGCCGGCGACAGGTCCGTGAGCGTCATCCGTAGCGATCCGACGAGATGCGAGGCCGTGTTGCCGCCTCCCGAGCCCAGTTCCAGGGCCTCCGCCAGCTCGCCGTCGACGTGCTCGCGCCAGACCGCCAGGATGCGGGCGGCCTCGTCGGCGTAGTCGGACGGCGCGGTGAGTAGATGGAACCAGCCGGCGAGTTCGTCGTACATCGCGGAATGGGTGCCCATCGCCTACCTCCACGGAGCGGGATCGGCGCGACGATTCGGGACGGCCGGCGCTTCGAACGGATCGCCGACTGCAGCTGGGTTCACGATCGAGGGTCAGATCGCGCGCATCCGGTTGTTCCTGGCGTCATGGGTGACCTCGGCCAGGCCCAGCGCCTCCAGGAGCGGGGGCATGTACACCCCGAATCTTCCGCGCAGCCCCTTCTTGATCCCGTACCAGCCGCCGACCGGGTTGGATTCCGAGCGCCCCCAGGCCTCGACGCTTCCGTCGGCCGCGGGCTTCTGCTCGTCGGCACCACCGAGCGGCATCCAGTCGCCGTGCGCCTTGAGCATCGCGTGCAGGTCATCGATCGCCTTGCGGTGGTAGCGCAGCTGCGTTCCACCGACCCGGCAGACGATCGCGGGCGGATCCGCGGCCTCGTCGAGGTACATCGTGTACTCGGAGCTGCCCGGGGGGGTCTTCAACACCCACGGATCGTCCCTGGTTCCGCTGCCGCCGGCCATGCTATGCCCTCCCCGGTAGGTCACGATCTGTAACGAGACCCTCACGGTACAGGACGATCATGAATGGCCGGGGATCGCGTTGGGGTGACCGCAGGTCGATTACGACCCTGCGATCCAGACGCTCACCTGCGGGCGATCGGTGTCGACCGTGATGGCCAGTGCATCGCCCACACCGATCCCATCGATGACGCCGTACGGAAGCGCCCGCGACCTCCCCTGGTATGAGGTTTCGCCGACCGTGTAGCGATAGGCCACGACCCACTTCGCCTCGAGCGGGTGCCTGCGGATCTTCTTCATCGGCTCGAGCGCGGTGACAACGCCGGCGGCGGCCAGACCCGTACGAGCAAGTCGTCGCTCGGTGAGGATCGGTCGCACTTCGGTCATGCCCACGACGGTGATCAGCGAGACGGCCGGAATCAGGAAGTAGACCGGCAGGATCGCCGTCGCGACCAGAACGGTCATCGCCACGCCGAAGGCGGACAGGATCGTGAGCATCGGCGATCGGCGGAGCTCGACCAGCCACGGGGCCGGGGACTGGCTCACGAGCGTCGCCGCGGGTCGAGCGGCGTCGGAGGGTAGCGTCGATCGAGCGTTCATGGCCTGCCGACGTCGGCTCACGTTCCCGCCAGGCGTTCGACGATCGGCGCCAGCTCCCCTACCCCACTGCCGTCCCAGGACGCGTCGGCGAGGAAGCGGAACGGCCGCACGACGGCGGTCACGGCATCCAGGCTGGGAGCCGTCTAGCCTTCGACGCGGATCGGTTCGAGGTCGATCGTGCGAACCTGGCGGGTTCGTCCGGCCTCGGTCCTGACCACGGCGGACGGGATGACTCCGCCGGCCAGCTTCTCGATCACGGCTGCCTCACCGGCATAGAGCCCGGATCCGTTGATCCGGACGCGGTCGCCGGTCCGCAGATCGGAGCGCCCAGCCGCCGCGGTGAGATCGATGGAAACGACCGTCTGGCGAATGTAGGCGGGCTCCGGCCCGGCTCCAGCCCGCGGGGCTGGCTTGTTCGCCGTCTTGGCCGGGGGGTAGTTCACCTTCCGTTTTCGCACAGTGGCTCGGGTCCCTCACTTCGATCATCGATGCGACCGTGGCGACGGTCGCCGCACACCTTGGGGCCGCCGCGCGATTCGGTCAAGTCCTCCGGAACGGGCCTCCGGAACGGGCCCCAGGACACAAGATCGGCGTACTCAGGATGCCGCTCGATGTAGGCGGCAATGAACTCGCAGCGTGGCGTCACCTTCAGGCCGCGCGCGCGTGTGTCGTCGAGGAGGCCGCGAGCCAGGGGGCTTCCGATGCCTCGGCCCTCGAAGCCGGGGGCGACTTCCGTGTGAATGAACACGATCCGGCCTCGCACCAGGCGATAGTCCGAGAATGCTGCGATCACAGTGCCGATCGTGGCCTCGTAGCGGCTGCGCTGCGGGTTGTCGGCAACGATCAGGCCTTCATCACTCGGCTCGACGAACACGTCAGGCGGCGCGGCTCAGACGCCCGCCGAACCGGACTGCACCGGAGCCAGCGCGCGCACGAATCTTGCGAACCGCCGGTTGTGGAGCGCCTCGGGTCCGCGCCGTGCCCGGATGAGATCGAGGATCTCAACCCCGGTGCGGCCGGGAAGGAGCTCCCGCAGGGCCAGGGCTACGATGAGCCCGGATCGATCGAGCCCATGGCCGCAATGCACGTAGATGCGTTGGCCGTCGCGGAGGCGGCGGACGACGTCGCGGGCCGCGTGGAACATCGGGTCAAGATCAAGCGGCAGATCGAGATCGCGGAACGGGACGTGAACCGACGTCGTACCCACAGCGAGCACGGGCCGCTTGTACGTGGTTGTCACGACATGGTCGATCCCAAGGACCTCGAGGGCCACATGGATGGCGCCGCGCGCATGGGGGAAACCGCCCATGAACAGACCCGGCGCGATTTCGTCGAGGGTGGTCCGGCCGCGCCACCACGCGCGTAGGCCACGCAGCGTGGGACGAGCATCAATCGCGGCGCCGACTTGCGTCATTCCGCGGATGGTACGCGACGGACGCGTCAGGCCGCGCCTCGGCCGAGGAGCCTGCCGCGCAGCTCGTGGGCCGGCACGGGTCGCGAGAAGAGGTAGCCCTGGCCCGCTTCACAGCCAAGCTCGCGGAGCAGCCGAAGCTGCTCGCTTGTCTCGATCCCCTCCGCGGTCACCGATAGGCCCAACGCATGAGCGAAGGCAATCGTCGCGCTGACGATCGCCGTGTCCTCGCGCTCCAGTCCGAGGCCCGCGACGAAGGATCGATCGATCTTGAGCGCATCGACGGCAAACCGCTTTACGTAGTCGAGGCCGGAATAGCCGATGCCAAAGTCGTCGATCACGAGATGCACCCCGAGCCGTCCGATCCCTTCGAGGATCGCCGTGGTCACCTCGCCGTCGAGGAGCGTGACACTCTCGGTGATCTCGATCTTGAGCCGACCCGGATCGAGGCCGGTCGTGGCGAGCACGTCGGCTATGGTCTCGACGATTCCCGGGGCGCGGAACTCACGCGCGGAGAGGTTGACGCTGACCGTCAGTTCGTCCACCTGCACGGCCCCGTCGCGATCCCACGCGGCCAGCTGGCGACAGGCCTCGCCGAGCACGAACCGATCGATCGGCACGATGAGCCCGCTTGACTCGGCGAACGGAACGAATTCGGCCGGATTCAGCAGGCCGCGCTGCGGGTGCTCCCACCGGATTAGGGCCTCGATCCCGCTCAGCCGCTCGTCCGCGAGCTGAACGATCGGCTGGAAGTGGACCCGGAACTCGCCACGCTCGAGCGCCCGACGGAGCTCGCTCTCGAGCTCAAGCCGGCGCCACGCGGCGACGCTGAGCTGCTCGTGATAGATCTCGAACCGCGACTTGCCATTCTCCTTGGCGCGGTACATGGCGATGTCGGCGTGACGAACGAGTTCCTCGCCGGTGATCGACCCGTCGGTGGCGATCGCGATCCCCAGGCTCGCCGAAAGGGTCAACTCGTGATCGTCCACGCGGAACGGTTCGACGAACTGCTCGGCGACCCGCTCGGCCACCGCGGTCACGTCCTCGAGGGAGTCCATATCCTCGAGGAGCAGGGTGAATTCGTCCCCGCCGAAGCGCGCCGGCGTATCGATCCGCCGGGCGACGCTGGCCAGGCGCGCTCCGATCGCCGCCAGGACCCGATCGCCGGGGCCGTGGCCCAGCGTGTCGTTGATGACCTTGAAGTCGTCCACGTCCAGGAACATGACGGCGACCGAGCCGGGTCGGGAGCGCTCCTGGCGGGCCAGGGCGTGTTCGAGCCGCTCCATGAACAGGACTCGATTGGGTAGCCCCGTCAGCGTGTCGTAAAACGCGTGCTGGGTGAGCCGCTCCTCAAGCTGCTTCCGCTCCGTGATATCGACCATGACGCCCCGGATCTGCGTGGGCCTACCGTGTTCGACGGCGATCGCAACCATCTCGTCGCGCACCCACACGAGGTCGCCGGTCTTGGTGAGGATCCGGTACTCGGACACGAGGGTCGCCTCGGCGCGCCGGGCGAGGGTCGCCTCATCGGCGGCGATGACCGCGTCACGATCGTCCGGGTGCAGTTGACGGGCCCACAGGTCCGGGTCGGCCATCCACTCCTCGGGGGTGAACCCGAGCGTGGTCTCGATCTGGGGACTCACGTAACTCCAGGCACCTGCGCCTCCCGCCTCGGCGACGTACACGACAGCCGGAAGGTGTTCGACGAGCGTTCGGTAGCGCTCGTCGGCCGCCCGGAGCTGCAGCTCGGATTCGAGCCGGCCCGTGATCTCCCGGAGGTACGCCGTGAACGACGGTGCGCCAGGGCCTTCAACGCGACTGATCGCCAGTTCGATCGGGAAGGTCGAGCCGTCGGAGCGCATGGCATCGACCTCGATCCGCTTGCCCAGGACATGCGGGACGCTGGATTCGAGGTAGCGCTCGATCCCCCGTCGATGGGCGTCGCGCAGGGCCGGGGGCACGATCATCTCGGCCAGCTCGCGCCCCACGACCTCGTCTCGCGCATAGCCAAACGTCCGCTCGGCGGCCGGATTGAACTCCTGCACGATCCCGCGATGGTCGATCGAAATGATGCAATCGAGGGCGGCTTCGAGGATCGATCTCGTGCGGGCCTCGCTGAGCCGAACGGCCTGTTCCGCCCGGCTTCGCTCCATGAACTGCCCGATCTGGAGCCCAACCGACCGCGTGCTTTCCAGAAACGCACGATCCATCGCCAGCGACCTGCACGCATGGAACTCGATCACCCCAAGGACCGCCGCATCGCTCAGGATCGGAAACGCAAAGCCACTAATGAGGCCGGCGACCTCGGCGCTATCGTGCCGAGTGAACCAGTCGGAAGACGTGTGCTCTACAGCCGCGGGTCGTCCCGTCTCCCAGACCCGTCCAGGCAGACCGTCTCCGCTCCGAAATGTACGGGACCGGGACTCCGTCAGGAACGGCGAGTCACCGTCGTTCGAACTGGCCCAGGTCGCCATCGGCTCGAGGAACGGCGCCTGGGACTCGCCGGTCGGCACCCACAGGATGCCAACGTCGAGGTCCATCGCGAACCCCATCGCCGCGAGGACCGCGGGCGCCGCCGCGCTGACGCTCGTTGCCTCGGCAAGGGCGCTGGCGATGGCGTACTGCATGGCGAGGTGCTGCTGGGTCTGATCGTCCATCGTGATCCTGGGAGAGCGGCCGGGAATCCCTCCAGTCGCAACGTCCTTCCGGGCGCCGCAGACTGCCCCGCCAAGCTTGTCCCGATCAGACGAGGCTCGCTACAGGACGTCGGTTCGCCCCCAGTGGTTCATTCGACGTAGGTGGTCACCCTGGCCCGACCAGGTGCCAGCCGAACCGACCAACCGCAACACAACGACCCGTGGTCCGGTAGATTCGTCGGCGGAGGTTCCGCTTGTTCTACCGTGCCGACCCGTGGCTGCATGTGATCGCCGGATGCATGTCATCGGGCAAGACCGATGAGTTGCTCCGGCTGCTCCGACGGGCGGAGATCGCCCGACGCCGAATCCTCCTGGTGCGCCCGGCGGTCGACGACCGAACTCCCGCGGAATACGCGGAGAGCCGCAGCAAGGCTCGCTACCCCTCTGCGCCGGTTCGCCAGGACGAGGCAACCGAGATCCTGGCACTGGCCCGCGAACGCGATGCCGACCTTGTCGGCATCGAGGAGGGCCAATTCTTTGACGCGACGATCGTTTCCGTTGTCGACACGCTCCGCGATTCGGGACGCCACGTGATCCTGACCGGGCTCAACCTCGACTTCGCCGGACGACCGTTCGGGGTGATGCCCACGCTCATGGCGATGGCCGATGAGGTGACAACCCTGACGGCGATCTGCGTCGTCTGCGGGGAAACCGCGACACGGACGCAGCGCCTCGTCGGCGGTCGGCCGGCGGCGATCGACGATCCGCTGGTGGTCATCGGTGGCTACGACGGGGCCGCCATGGAGACCTACGAGGCGCGCTGCCTGCGGCACCACGAGGTAGGGCCGCGTCGTGACAACGTCCGGGACGCGATCCTGGTCGGAGTCATCCGTCCTACCGCTTCGAGTGAGGCGACGCCCGAGGGTTGAGCGCGGGCGTCGCCACGTGGCGCCCCGCGTGCGGTCAGGCCCGGCCCGCGACGCTCGGCTCCGACGGGCTCGAGCCTTCGGCGACCTCGCAGATCCCTGGTTCGACCGCGGGCAGCGCGGCTGCTGCGCGCTCGGCGTCGAGCGCCGCCTTGATGTCCGGATAGGCATCGGAGAGACAGCACGAACAACTCTCATACCAGCGACGCATGCCCTCGTCGATCACCAGCCCAGTCGTCACCGTGAGGTCGGGGCCCGCGTGACCCGCGTGGTGGTCGTGCGGCGGCGGGTCGGCCGCGGCAGCCGCCACCGCCA
>JANNUK010000387.1:0-8239 GCA_031395155.1 Chloroflexota bacterium
CTACGGCTCGTACGAGTCCGCCGGGGACGGGGCGGCGCGCGTCGCCGAGCCGGCGCAGCTCCTCGGCCTGTTCCCCGACCGGCGCAACGACGTCAAGCGGCGCGCGACGGGGACGGCGCGATGAACGCGGCCCCTGGGCGGCTGCCCGCGCCGTGGCGGCGCGGCAAGGTCCGCGACGTCTACGACCTCGGCGATCGCCTGCTGCTCGTCGCCGCCGACCGCCTCTCCGCCTACGACTCGATCCTGCCGACCCCGATCCCCGACAAGGGCCGCATCCTCACCGGCCTCTCACGGTACTGGTTCGCGCAGACCCGACACATCGTGGCCAATCACCTGCTCGACACGAACCCAGGGTCGGTTCCGGCGGCAACCGTCGATGATGACCTGGTGGCGGACCTGCGCGGCCGGATGATGCTCGTCCGTCGAGCCGACGTCCTTCCGGTCGAAGTTGTCGTCCGCGGCTACCTCGCCGGGTCCGGCTGGAAGGACTACCGGGCGACGGGCGTCACGAGCGGTCACCGCTTGCCTGTCGGACTGGCCGAAAGCGACCGGCTGCCCGAACCGATCCTGACGCCGGCCACCAAGGCGGCACCCGGCGATCACGATGAGAACATCGACTTCACCACCATGGTCGGCGTCGTCGGCGGGGCGCTGGCCGAGCAGGTGTGCTCCATCGCCCTCGATCTCTATCGGCATGGTGCCGCGGCGTGCGAGCAGGCGGGGATCCTCCTCGCCGACACGAAGTTCGAGTTCGGAACGCACCCGGAGACAGGCGAACTGCTGCTCGTTGACGAGGTCCTCACCCCGGATTCGTCGCGGTTCTGGGACGCCGCCGCCTATCGGCCGGGCGGCCCGCAGCCGAGCTTCGACAAGCAGTTCGTGCGCGACTGGCTGGAGACCCTCGACTGGGACAAGGCGGCGCCCGGCCCGGCGCTGCCGGCCGCGATTGTCGCCGGGACGCGCGCTCGATACGTCCAGGCCTATGAGCGGATCACCGGGGCAAGCTTCGCCCGCTATCTCGAGGAGGACGTCATCGCCACATGAGCAGCCATCGGTTCGCCGTCAACGTGACCCCGAAGCCCGGCATCCTCGATCCGCAGGGGCGGGCCGTGGAGGGCAGCCTCGACCACCTCGGTATGGAGGGCGTGAGCGCCGTTCGTGTCGGCCGCCGCGTCGAGCTGACGGTCGACGCCGCCGACGAGGCGGCCGCACG
The DNA here is from genome assembly GCA_031395155.1 of Chloroflexota bacterium. Taxonomy (GTDB): domain Bacteria; phylum Chloroflexota; class Limnocylindria; order Limnocylindrales; family CSP1-4; genus CAKKPP01. The sequence goes on from JANNUK010000387.1 coordinate 1,214, forward strand.
AGCAATCGTCGAACGCCTCGCCACCGAGCTCCTGGCCAACCCGCTGATCGAGGTGTTCGCGGTCGAGGCGATCGGCGCTGCGTCGTCGACGGTGAGCGTCGGGGCGGGGGAGAGCTGACATGCCGGCCAGGATCGGGGTCGTCGTCTTCCCGGGCTCCAACTGCGACCGCGACACGATGTACGCGCTGTCCCTGGCCGGCGCCGAACCGGTCGAACTCTGGCACGAACAGGCCGCGCTCGACGCGATCGACGGGGTCATCCTGCCGGGCGGGTTCGCCTACGGCGATTACCTTCGCGCCGGTGTGATCGCCCGGTTCTCGCCGATCGTTCGGGCCGTGACCGGCTTCGCCGAACGGGGTGGCCTTGTCCTGGGGATCTGCAACGGGTTCCAGGTCCTGGCCGAGGCCGGCCTGGTGCCGGGAGCGCTGCTGCGGAACCGCGGCCTGCGGTTCCTCGGCCGCGACGTGCACATCGCGACGGAACGGGTGGACACGCCGTTTACCACCGGCCTGGTCGCCGGACGGCCGCTCAGGATGCCGATCGCCCATGGCGAGGGTTGTTACTTCGCCGACGACGCGACCCTCGACGAGCTCGAGCGCGACGGGCAGATCCTCTTCCGCTACGTCGGTGCCGACGGCTCGGCGGTCGGGGCGAGCGGCGGAACCATCCATCTCGACAACCCGAACGGGAGCCTGCGGGCGATCGCCGGCGTGATCAATCCTGCCGGAAACGTCGCCGGCCTCATGCCGCATCCGGAGCGCGCGGCCGAGGGGCTCCTCGGATCCGATGACGGTGCCGGGATCATCCGCTCGTTCGTGGCCGCGGCAGCCGAGCGAGCGGCGGGCCGCGTGCCGGACGCCAACGCCGCCGCGACGGCCGTCGGCGCCGGGAGCAGGCGCTGACGATGGCGATCACTCTCGCCGAGGGCGCTGCCGCCGCGGGCTCCACCGTCCCGCTTCATCGGGCCCTCGGGGTCACCGACGACGAGCTCGACGCGATTCGTGACCGCCTCGGGCGGGATCCGAATGACCTCGAGCTGGCGATCTTCAGCGTGATGTGGAGCGAACATTGCTCGTACAAGAGTTCGAAGCCGCTCCTCCGCACGCTCCCGACGCAGGGGGAGGGTGTCGTCGCCGGACCCGGCGAGAACGCCGGCGTGATATCGATCGGTGACGGGCTGGCCGTCGCGTTCAAGATCGAATCGCACAACCATCCCAGTGCCGTCGAGCCGTATCAGGGCGCGGCGACCGGCGTCGGCGGCATCCTGCGCGACATCTTCACAATGGGTGCGCGGCCCATCGCCGTCCTCGACGCGCTTCGCTTCGGAGATCCGGCAGATCCGCGGACCCGCCACCTCGTCGACGGCGTCGTTCGCGGCGTCGGCGGCTACGGGAACTGCGTCGGGGTACCGACGGTGGGTGGGGAGCTCGTCTTCGACCCGTCGTACCAGGGCAATCCCCTGGTCAACGTCATGGCGATCGGCCTCCTTGAGGAGCGTCGGCTCACGCTCGCCGCCGCTCCCGGACCGGGCAACCTGGTGATCCTGTATGGATCGACCACCGGCCGCGATGGGATCGGGGGTGCATCCGTCCTCGCGTCGGCGACGTTCACGCACGACGACCCGTCGAAGCGCCCATCCGTCCAGGTGGGCGACCCGTTCGCCGAGAAGCTGCTCATCGAGGCGTCACTCGAACTCATCGAGCGGGGTCTCGTCGAGGGACTCCAGGACCTCGGGGCCGGAGGGATCAGCTGCGCCACCTCGGAGACGGCAGATCGAGCCGGGACGGGAATGCTGATCGACCTGGACGCGGTGCCTCGTCGCGAGCCGGACATGGCCGCCCACGAGGTGATGATCTCGGAGTCCCAGGAGCGGATGCTTGCGGTTGTCCGACCGGACCGGGAGGCCGCGGTACGCGAGGTGTGCTTGCGCTGGGGCCTGCCCTGTGCGGTGATCGGACGCGTCACCGCGGACGGCGACATCGCGATCGTCGAGGGCGGGCTGAGCGCCGACGGTGCGCCGGCAGCCGGCGCCGTGGAGATCGCCCGGATCCCGGCTGCGTCCCTGACATCGGATGCGATCGTCCACGACCGGGTTGGTGCAGCGCCGGTCCACGCTCGTGCCGCTCCGGCGCCCGGTGTCCCGGAGTGGCCCTCCGATGGGCTTCCCGAGCGCGGCATGGACCCGGGTGCGGTGCTCCTCGCCCTCCTGGGTTCGCCGAACCTTGCGTCGCGCCGGCCGGTCTTCGAGCAGTACGACTCGACCGTCCAGGTCAACACCGTCGCCGGGCCGGGGCGCGGTGCCGCGGTGCTTCGCGTGAAGGGGACGACCAAGGCACTCGTGGCGACCACCGACGCCAACGCCCCGGTGTGCGGCCTCGATCCGTGGCTCGGAGCCGCGCTGAGCGTGGCGGAAGCCACTCGCAACGTGTCGATCACGGGCGCGCGACCCCTCGGCGTGACGAACTGCCTCAACTTTGGCGATCCGACACGACCCGAGTCGTTCTGGCAGCTGTCGGAGGCCGTGCGGGGCCTGGGCGACGCCTGCCGAGCGCTCGGCCTGCCGGTCACCGGCGGCAATGTGTCGCTGTACAACGAATCCCCCACGGGCGCGATCCTGCCCACGCCCGAAGTCGGGGTCGTCGGGCTCCTCGACGACATCGCCACGCTCATCGGGCCGGCGTTCGTCGGGGCGGACGATGCGGTGGTGCTCGTTGGCGAGGCCGTTCCCGGGCTCGCCGGGAGCGAGTACGCTCGCCTGGCCGGGACGGCACCCGGCGATGGACCACCGTCGCTCGACCTGCAGCGTGAGGCGGCCGTTCAAAGGTTCATCCGCGACGCCGTGGCCCGCGGGCTTGCCGCGTCGGCGCAGGACGTGTCGGGCGGCGGGCTTGCCGTCGCCCTGGCCGAGGCCGCCATGTGGGCTGGGATCGGCGGCCGGCTGCGGATCCCCGTCGCCAGCTCCCCGGCCGCGGACCTCTTCGGCGAGAGCCCCAGCCGGATCGTGGTCACCTGCCGGCCGCGCCACCTGCCGGCGCTCGTGCTCGTCGCTCGGCAGCACGGCCTGCCGGTCGAGGAGTTGGGCATCGTGGGCGGCGATCGCCTGACGATCGAGCTGGGTGGCGCCGGCGGGACCGGTGCGGCGGAAGGCCGGGGCTCGCACGTGGCCGACGCGCTGGACGTATCGCTCGACGACCTGGAGCATGCGTGGTCGCGCGGTCTCGGGCGAGCGCTCGGCTGGGACGAGGTGGACTGACGATGTGCGGCGTCTTCGGGGCCTCGGTTCCGCCAGGATCGGATGTCAGCGCGGCGGCCGTCGCGGCCCTCGGGCTGTTCGCCCTGCAACATCGAGGCCAGGAATCGGCCGGGGTCGCGGTGTCCGACGGCAGCCAGCTGATGGTCTACAAGGATCTCGGCATGATCAGCTCCGTGCTCGACGAGCGCCGGCTGCCGAGCCTCCGCGGAGATCTCGCGATTGCCCACTGCCGCTACTCCACGACGGGCTCGACGGTCTGGGAGAACGCCCAGCCGACCTTCCGCCTGGGCCCACGACGCGCCCTCGCGGTGGGCCATAACGGGAACCTCGTCAACACGAGGGAGCTGCTCGACCAGCTGCCGGGTGGTCGCGCCAGGCTCCCGGCCAGCACCGACACGGAACTGCTGACCGCGCTGCTGGCCGACGAGGAGGCCGGCGATCTCGTCGAGGCCCTCCTGCGCGTTCTGCCGCGGGTCCGTGGCGCGTTCAGCCTGGTCGTCCTCGACGAGCGACGGATCGTCGGCGTCCGTGACCCGCACGGGTTCCGGCCGCTCGTGCTGGGGCGAATCCCGGCCTCGGGTGAGCGACCTGCCACGCCACAGGACGGCGGCCTCTGGAAGGACGACCCGGCACGCGACACGTGGGTTCTCTCGTCGGAGACGACGGCCCTCGATATCGTCGGGGCGGACTTCGTGCGCGACGTCGAGCCCGGCGAGCTCGTGATCCTCGAAGCGGGAACGACCCCGCGATCGGTTCGCTATGCGAAGGCCGATCCGGCGCTCTGCGTCTTCGAGCTCATCTACTTCGCCCGTCCCGACTCGTACATGGAGGGGCGCAACCTCTACGAGGTCCGCCGACGCATGGGGATGCAGCTGGCCGCCGAACATCCGGTTGAGACGGACCTCGTCATGCCCGTCCCCGATACCGGGGCTCCGGCCGCAGCCGGCTACGCGGAGGCGTCGGGCATCCCGTATCGCGAGGGCCTCGTCCGCAACCGCTACACCGGGCGCTCGTTCATCCAGCCGTCCCAGACGCTGCGCCACCGGGGCGTCACGATGAAGCTCAATCCGCTGCGCGAAGTGGTTCGCGACCGGCGCCTCACCGTGGTCGACGATTCGATCGTTCGCGGGACGACGACGAAGCAGATCGTCGCTCTGCTCAGGAAGGCCGGCGCCGCGGAGGTCCACGTCCGGATCAGCGCCCCGCCGATCTTCCATCCCTGCTTCTACGGCATCGATACGCAGGTATCTGCGGAACTCATCGCATCGACCCTTTCGCCCGAGGAAATCTGCGAGTTCATCGGCGCGGATTCGCTCGGCTACCTGTCGATTCCCGGTGTCCTTGCCGCGCTCGAACTGCCCTACGAGCGGTTCTGCTTCGCGTGCTTCGATGGGCGCTACCCGGAGCCCGTCCCATACGACGTGGCGAGCCGCAAGTTCCTCCTCGAGGAGCCCGTCGCCAGCCGTGGCTGATGCTCCCGGATCCAGGGGCCGCGCCGGCCGGGGCGCGTACACCGCCTCCGGGGTGGACATTGCGGCCGGTGAGCGTGCGGTGGCCCTGATGCGCTCCGCGGTCGAATCCACCTATCGGCCGGAGGTCGTCGGGAACCTGGGCGGCTTCGGCGGCGCGGTGGCCGTTCCCGCCGGGTATCGCGAACCGCTGATCGTCGCCTCGACCGACGGCGTCGGCACGAAGACGGCGATCGCGAGCGCGCTCGGCCGGTTCGATACGATCGGGATCGATCTCGTGGCGATGTGCGCCGATGATGTCGTGTGCAGCGGTGCTGAGCCGCTGTCCTTCGTCGACTATGTGGCCGTCGGCAGGCTGGACCCGGACATGGTCGCCGCGCTGGTGGCGGGCGTGGCGGAGGGCTGCCGGCAGGCCGGTTGCGCGCTTGTCGGCGGCGAGACGGCCGAACACCCCGGGCTGATGGCCCCGGACGCATTCGACATCGCGGGCACGTGCATCGGTGTGGTCGAACGGGAACGGCTGATCGACGCGACGGCGCCCCGGGCCGGCGACACGATCCTCGGCCTGGCGTCGTCGGGTCTGCATGCGAACGGGTTCTCGCTGGTTCGGGCACTCCTGGCTCGCTGGGACGTGAACCTCGCCGAGCCGTACCAGGAGCGCCTGCGGCGCACCGTCGGCGACGAACCGGCGGATCGGGCGATGGCATCCGAGCCCGAGCACGCCCTGGCAACGATCGGTGACGTGCTGTTGACCCCGACCAGGATCTACGCTCGTGCCGTCCTCGGGCTCCGGGTCGCCCTCGAAGCTTCGGATCACGAGCTCCGGGGCGTCGCCCACGTCACCGGCGGCGGGCTGCCCGGGAACGTCGCCCGGATGCTGCCTCCCGCGCTGGGTGCGCGGCTCGACCCATCGCGCTGGCCGATGCCGTCGGTCATGCGCCTGTTCGGCGCCCTCGGCGGATTGGACGACGCGGAGCTTCGAGCCACGTTCAACGGCGGGATCGGGATGGCTGTCGTGGTCGCTCCGGAGGCGGCCGACGTTGCCTCCGCCTGGTTGGCAGCTGCGGGCGTAGCCGTGCACCGAATCGGTCTCGTGGTCGACATCGGTCAGCCGGGCGGCGAGCGCTACACCGAGGGCCTCATCGAATGAGCGACGGCCGTCGGGTCGCGCTGGGCGTATCGGGCGGCGGGTCCAACCTCCGCGCCATCGCCGCTGCAGCAGCCCGTCACGAGATCGGCGGCCGGATCGTGCTGGTGTTCGCCGACCGGCCCTGCGCAGCTCTCGACTGGGCGGCGGAGCAGGGGATCGAGACGGCGCTCATCCCCGGCGGCGACGACGACGCGCTGGCCGAGACCCTCCTGGCCGTGGCCCCCGATGCCGTCGTCCTGGCCGGTTACCTCCGAATCGTCGGCGAGCGCGTGCTCGGGGCCTTCGGCGGCCGAATCCTGAACACCCACCCGTCGCTCCTGCCGGCATTCCCCGGCGCGCACGCGGTGCGCGATGCGCTGGCTCACGGCGTGACCGTGACCGGGTGCACGGTGCACCTGGTGGACGACACGCTCGATGGCGGGCCGATCGTCACCCAGGAGGCCGTTCCGATCCTCGCCGGTGACGACGAGGCGTCCCTGCACGAGAGGATCCGCGCGGTGGAGCACCGCCTCCTGCCGCGGGCCACGGCGCTCCTGCTCGCGGGTGCACTGTCCGTGCACGGCCGACATGTCATGGTGGACGCGGCGACGGCCGATGGCGGGCTCCCCGTCCCGCGTCGCGCGCTGCTCTCGGTCAGCGACAAGGCCGGGCTCGTCGATCTGGCTCGCGGCCTGATCGCGCTCGGGTTCGAGCTGGTGTCCACCGGAGGCACCTCCCGCGCGCTTCACGAGGCCGGCGTGTCCGTGACCGACGTGGCTGCCGTGACCGGCTTCCCTGAAATGCTCGACGGACGCGTGAAGACGCTCCACCCCCGCGTCCACGCCGGGATCCTCGCCGACCGGCGATCGGTCGCCCACCGGGCGGCGCTCGTCGCAGCCGCGATCGCTCCGTTCGAGCTCGTCGTCGTCAACCTCTATCCCTTCGGGGCGGCCGCCGAGCGGCCGGGGATCGCCCTGGACGAGCTGATCGAGGAGATCGATATCGGCGGGCCGGCCCTGATCCGCGCCGCCGCGAAGAACCAGGCCAACGTCGCGATCGTGACCTCGCCGGCCCGCTATGCGCAGGTTCTCGACGCCCTCGGCGAGGAGGGGACCGTGCCGGCCGGACTGCGGGCGGCTTTGGCGATCGAGGCGTTTCGCCGTACCGCTGCCTAC
>JANNUK010000407.1:0-1829 GCA_031395155.1 Chloroflexota bacterium
CCAGTGCCGTCGCGATCGATTCGTCCAGCAGTTTCCGACCCTCGCCCAGGACCACGAGTCGATCGCAGACCTGGGCGACATCGGCCACGACATGCGACGACAGCAGCACCGTCGTGCCCGATTCCGCGGCCGTGATCCCGAGCAGGTAGAGGAACTCGCGACGCGCGAGGGGATCGAGGCTCGCGAGCGGCTCGTCCAGCAGCAGGATCTCGGCGCGGGTTCCCAGCGCCAGGGCCAGGTTCAGCTGCGCCCGCTGGCCTCCCGACAGGTGTCCGGCCGCCGAATCGAGCGGGATCGCGAGATCCTCGAGGCGTCGCTCGGCGAACCCGCGGTCGTACTTCGGGCGGATGCTCACCGCGAAGTCGAGGTGCTGGGCCACCGTGAGGCCCTTGTAGAGCGACGGCGCCTGCGGCACGTAGCCCACGCGCGCGAGCACCGCCGACCGATCGCGCCATGGATCGATCCCGGCCACCGCGACCCGCCCCCGCGTCGGCCGTTCGAACCCGACCCACGCCTTGATGAGCGTCGACTTGCCGGCACCGTTCGGGCCCACCAGCGCGGTGATCGAACCGCGCGGGACGGTGAGGTCGATCCCATCGAGCGCGAGCGTCCGTTTCCCGTACCACTTCGCGACGCCGAACGCCTCCAGGGCAGGCCCGGTGTCGGTCATCGCGGCAGCATCTGCGTCACGGATCCCCCTTGGGTCAGGTCAGACGGTGTCTGATTGCGCGAGATCATGGGCCCGCGCGACCCACGCGGCAACCCGCGATCGCCAGGCCGAGAGGTCGCAAGCAACTCCAGGCGAGAGCAAGGCGTGACCTGCTGCCGCAGCCGCCATCGTCAGCGCAGTTGGCCCAGGCATGCGACGCAGAACCGAGGGACCGGGACCTGGACCCAAGCCAAGGAACTCAACCTTGACGAGGCCAGATCCGATGGCGCATCCTCGGCGCCGAAGCGGCGGGCGTTTACGCGCGGGCCAAACCCCGGCCACCAGGACCGCGCCGAGCCACCGGCCAGACCGACCCGTCGAACGATTGGGAGGTTTGCCATGAAGCTCATCAAGCGCCTGCCTACACCGATCTCAAACAGCTCCCGGAGGATCCTCGCGCTACCCGTGGCGATTGGGGTCCTTTTCGCGCTATCGCTCGGCGGAATAGCTCTCGGCCAGAGCACCACCTTCACGGCGTGTCTAAGTGCCAAGGGCACTCTCCACCGGGTCGCGATCGGGACCGAGCCCGTCTCACCCTGCAAGACAGGGGAACAGCAGGTCAGCTGGAACCTTGAAGGGCCTGCTGGCCCGCCAGGGCCCGCTGGTGCCGGCGGGGCCACAGTGGCGAAGCTTGAACTCGGGGCCAGAACCGGCGCTGGGGGTTGCTCTTCTGGTACTGACTACCACACGATCGGCGTTGGCTGCCCTGGCTCTGAGATTGCCGGCGGCGAGTTCGTCACGGCGGAGGAGGTCGATCCCGCAGATTACCCCACCGGCGCAGTGGCCACGCTCTGGACGGTCATGTTGGTCAATCCCAATGACACGCTCTGCGTGCGTTTGTTCGATCTGACCGCCGAAACTGCAGTCACGAACTCCGAGCGCTGCAGCACCAACTCGGCCACATCGAGCCAATTCTCGAGAGGCAGCGCTTCGCCGATCGAGCTGCAAACCGGCGGCTTGTATGTGTTACAGATCAAACACTCCGGTGCCTTCATGGGCTCGGGCGCTTTGGACCGGGCGCAGCTGGTGATCGACTGGGATTAGCTCCGACCAGGAGATGAAGGTGCTGACGCCGGCCCCTAGCTTGGAGGCCGGCCGGCCCCTTCGTGACCGAGACGGC
>JANNUK010000419.1:0-8131 GCA_031395155.1 Chloroflexota bacterium
CGGGCAACATCAGCAGCGATACTCGGGCCGGCAGTCCCGGGTGATCCGGGCCAGGCGCCGGTCGAGCCGACCCGCGCTCCGGATCACCAGGCACCAAAGAAGACGACGACCCGCGCCCGGTGACGAGCGCGGGTCTGACTAATCGTCGCGGACTCGACCGACCGCGCCGGTCGCGACGCGGATGGTAGTCGAGCAGAATGGCCCGGCGTGTCGCGCGCGGCTGACGTGATCCCAACACCGGTCGACAGCATCGGCTATGCTCGCGACGGCGCCGCCGCCCAGCAACCGCCGCCAATACCGCCGCGACGGCCGGGCGCGCCCCCGATGTCCATGCCGGACACGTCCAGGAGTCACGTTTGACCTTCGATACCCTCGGCCTGAGCGCCGACCTCCTCCGCACCGTGGCCGAGGAGGGCTACGAACATCCAACCCCGGTACAGGCCGCGGCCATCCCCCACGTGCTCGCCGGGCGCGACATGCTCGCTGCCGCCCAGACCGGCACCGGCAAGACCGCGGCGTTCGTCCTGCCGATCCTCGACCGCCTCCGCTCTCATGCGAACACCTCGTTCTCTCCGGCGCGCCACCCGGTCCGGGCACTCATCCTCGTCCCGACGCGCGAGCTCGCCGTGCAGGTGTCCGAGAGCGTCGAGACCTACGGGCGGACGGTCCCGCTTCGCGCGACGGTCGTCTTCGGTGGAGTCCCGATCGAGCCGCAGATCCAGGCATTGCGAGCCGGCGTTGAGATCCTCGTCGCGACTCCGGGACGGCTGCTCGACCACGTGGGCCAGCAAACGGTGAACCTCGGCCAGACCGAGATCCTCGTACTCGACGAGGGCGATCGGATGCTCGACATGGGATTCCTGCCGGACATCCGGCGGATCATCGAGCTCTTGCCGGCCAAACGCCAGAACCTGCTCTTCTCGGCGACGTTTTCGGAGGAGATCCGGCGCCTCTCGTCCACGATCCTGCGCGACCCCGTCACCGTCGAGGTCGCACCGCGGAACACGGTGGCCGAGGACGTCCGCCAGATCGTCTACCCGGTCGATCGCGACCGCAAGGAAGCACTCCTCGCCCACCTCATCCGCAAGCAGGACCTGCGACAGGTGCTCGTCTTCACCCGGACGAAGCTGGCCGCCTCACGGTTGGCGTCGATCCTGGACCGGCAGGGCCACGACGCGGTCGCGATCCATTCAGACCGCTCGCAGCCGGACCGCATGCGCGCCCTGGAAGGATTCAAGAAGGGCGAGATTCGCGTACTGGTGGCGACCGATGTCGCCGCCCGCGGCCTCGACATCGAGGACCTGCCCCACGTCGTCAACTTCGAACTGCCGTGGCAGGCGCAGGACTACATCCATCGAATCGGTCGAACCGGGCGGGCCGGCGCGTCTGGCGACGCGATCAGCCTCGTCTGCATCGACGAAACCGACCTCCTGCGCGGCGTCCAGCGCCTTCTCAAGGTGGCCATCCCGTGGGCGGTCGAGGATGGCTTCATCCCAGACAAGAACGCCGAACCGCGACCGCTCGGACGGGGCCGCGGAGCCGAGGGGGCGACCGGCCATCACCCACATCGCAAGCCGGTCCACGCCGGGGACGGCCGCCGCCGCCGCTGAAACGGCTCAGCCGGAGGTATGGTCGACGGGTTCGACGTCCCTGGCTTCTTCGATGATCGCCCCCGGGAAGAAGAACCCCAGCATCGGCCCCGCCTGGACCCGATCGACTTCGTATCGATTCACGAACAACGCAGGTCGCTCCGTGGCGCCGGCCTCGGGGCGATCACGGAGTTCCACCCGGACATCGCGCAACCGGACGAACGTCCCCGACGGGCGCGTGAGCGCTCGGCCGGGATCGAAACCGGGGAGCGTCGGTAGCTCACCACGGATTCGATAGGGGCCCGCGTCAAGCAGGACGGGGTGCCACATGGCGTGAATCGCCAACTCGGCGTCTCCCGGATCGTGGGCCAGAACGATGTCGTCGATGGCGATCTCGGTTCTACCTCCCGCCCGTGCAGATGGCCCGCCGATGGGGATCCAACCGACGTTGTCGAGCTGGAGGGAGCCGCCTTGCTCAAGCTGGGCATGGATCGCCCCGGCGGGCACGACCGTCCCGCTGGCAATCCCCCCGGCGGTGTAGACCTCGACTGGCGGTGTCATCGGTTCCTCAGACGTCCCGTTCAGCGTGGTCCGCGCGCCGCGCGCCCGCCAGACCCGTCGGTACGGGGGAACTGCGGCAGTGGTACCGAACACGCGGATCGCGGTTCCTGCAGGCACCGCGGGAACGCCGGCCGGGGATCGCGCCGGGCGTCAGTCGCGGATGGCGCCGTGGCCGGAACGCGACGGCGGTGAGGCGATGGCCAGCAGGTCGCCCAGAATGATCGCCGGGTCGATGCGGCTCTGGTTGGTCAACACCGCGATCGCGAGGTCCTCGTCCGGCAGGTAGCGAACGATGGAGCGCGCGCCGCTGAACCGGCCCGAGTGGCCCACGGCGCGACGTCCGTCGACCGGGTAGACCTGCGTGCCGAGACCGTACGGCAGGGCTCGGCGGAACCGCACGACCAGCGCCGCGTCGGCGATCGCCTCAAGGCGGAGCGACTCCGGGACCAGGCCGCCGCCCCACATGGCGCGCGCGAACCGGGCCACGTCCGTCGACGACGCCGCAATCGAACCCGCCCCCGCGCTGGCCGTGACCACTGCGGTAAAGGGCACGACCTCGCTCCCGTCGATCCATTCGATGGCCGCGCCGCCCGGCGGGCCGACCGCAAACCGATACGCCCGCGCGACGGAACGCGGCGCCTCCTCCGCGCCCTGGTAGGTCGCGCTGTCCAGGCCGAGTGGCACGAAGACTCGGGCCCGGACCAGGGTGGACAGGGTCTCGCCGGTCAGAGACTCGGCGAGCAGGCCGAGGACGACGTAGTTGGTATTCGAGTAGTGCCAGCCCGCGCCCGGCAGGAAGTACGGCTTGCCGACGGCGGCCATGGATCGGCTCGTGGTCCAGGCGACCGACGGCTCGGCGCGCAGCTGGCGGTCCACGGCCCGGCTCACGAGGAAATCGTTGAGCCCACTCGTGTGGTCAAGGAGTTGCCGCACGGTGATCCGCGAATCGAGCTTGAGATTGGGCAGGTGGCCGGCAACGGCGTCGTCGAGGCCCACCCGGCCCTCGCCGATGAGCTGGAGCACTACGGCCGCGGTAAAGGACTTGCTGATCGACGCGATCGCGAACGGGGTGTCGGGAGTCACGGCGGTCGAGAAAGAGATGTCGGCGAGTCCGCTCACCCCGGTCCACGACGTTCCGTCGGGGAACAGGATCGTGGCCTGGACGCCGGGGACGCCGAGTTCGACCCGCAGTCGATCGAGACGCTCCTGAAGTCGGACGATGATCCGTGGGTGGGCCGTCGGACCCGTCGGCCGGATCGCAACGGGCCCGGGCGTCGGTTGCGGGTCCGCGCTTGCCGAGGGCGTCGCGGCGGCAGTCGGCGTCGGCGGGGCGGACGTCGCGGCAGCGGCGGGCGCCGTCGCGCCGGGACCCAGCGGCAGGGGCAATCCGTCGATGGACGCCGAGAGCGCGAGACCGACGACCGCGAGCGCGGCGGCGGCGAGCGGAAGCAGGACAACCCTTCTCGTCACGATGATGCGAAGATACCCCGGTTCCCCCAACTGGAGGCCCACCCGTGCTCGTTACGCCCCAGCCTCGGTCTCATCCGTGAGTTCAGTACATGCCGGTCTCACGGCCGCCGCACTCCTTCGCTCGGTTGACCTGCTCGCCGACGGACCGGCCGCGTGGGGTCGTCCCACGCCGGCACGAGGGCCGGGCATCTACGTCGTGGAACTGCCCGAGCCGCCCGAGACGGCGCCGTTGGAGCTGACGCGTGTCGGCAAGTGGCTGGAGCACGTCCCGGACCTCCGCGTGAACGGCGAGCGACCCACCTCGCGAGCGCTCGCCCGCGTCCTGGCCTCGGCCTGGTCGGTCGGGCAGCCGGTCCTGTACGCAGGGTCGACGACCTCGTCGATCGGTGGACGGATCGCCTCGCTTCGAATCCATGTTCCCGGCGAACGGCGGCCGCACGCGGACGGGCACTGGCTCCACCTGCTCCGCCCGACGAGCCTCGCCGCGGCCCGCGTGTGGTGGGCAAGCACCGATGCCCCGGAGGAGTACCTCGACGCGCTCCTCGATGCCTATGCCGAGAAGGTGCCGGGAGGGACCCTGCCGTGGGCCAACACGCGATCGCCCAGCGGGCGGCGGCGCGAGTCTGGGATCACCGGCGCCCTGCTGCCGGCCGAGGAGCGAGCGGCGGTCCCGCCGACGCGCGTGGTCGCCCTGCCGGACGCTGACGCGGACGGCGCGCGCGCCGTGACCCGCGCCACCGGCACGACTCGACGCGCCCCACGGGCCCCCGGTGCGGCGCCCGGATCCCCGCGACGCGAACCGCCGCGGCCGCGGGAGGAGCGCCCCGAGCTGGCCCCCAACGCTCTGACCGCCGAGGGCCAGCTGCGCCTCCAGACGGAGCTCGACGAGCTGGTCAAGGTGCGCCGGCCGGAAGTCATCGGCCGGATCCGGGCGGCCAAGGAACTCGGCGATCTGAAGGAGAACGCCGACTACACCGCCGCTCGCGAGGAGCAGTCGTTTCTGGAGGGTCGGGTCCAGGCCATCGAGTCTCGCCTGCGCGACGCCGTCGTGGTCGAGGCGGCCGCGGCCGGCGGCCGGGCGGACCTCGGGTCCGTGGTCCATGTGGAGCAGGACGGCGACGAGGCGACCTACACGCTCGTCGGGGCATCGGAGTCCGATCCAGCGGCCGGGCGTATCTCGGCCGATTCACCGGTCGGGCGCGCCCTGCTCGGCGCACGAACGGGGGACGTCGTAACGGTCCGCACGCCACGCGGCGAAGTCAACTATCGGGTGATCGAGGTCCGCTAGGCGGCATCTGCCCGGACGCCGGCGTTGGGTGGGACGGCTAGGACCTGCCGTCGCCCTCGGAGGTCCCGGGCCCGCGACGGTAGACGCGCAGCTCGATGACGTCGGGCACGTGCCATTCCAGCGAGAACAGGACGCGTCGCCCGTCGCCGTCGACATCGACCTGCTGCAGGTGCTGCAGCAGGGTTCCCGGAGCGACCTCGAGGACCTGCGCGAGGTCGGGGTCGGCGCTCGCCGGGGCGACCACCGCCTCCCCATGGCGGACAGGGTGCCCGAGACTCGCCAGCATCGCGTAAATCGATCCGCCCAGCGACTCGCGATCGCGGACGGCATCGACGATCTCGGCCGGGAGATGATCGATCGAGTACACCGCGGGTCGGTCGTCCGCGGTTCGGACGCGCCGGAGCTCGACGACCGGGTGACCAGGCTCAAGCCGGAGCCTCTCCGCGATCGCCGCGGATGCGCCGATCGTGCGAATGCCGAGGATGCGCCGGCCGGCGCGCACGCCGGTGGATTCGAGGTACGCGGTGTAGCTGAAATTGGTGTCGAGGGAGTTGCGCAAGAGCGGTCGTGATGTCACGAACGTCCCCGAACCGTGGCGACGCGACAGGTAGCCTTCTTCGACCAGGCCCCGTACGGCCTCCCGGATCGTCGCCCGGCTGACCGAGAAGCGCCCAGCGAGAGCATCCTCGTTGGGCAGCTGCGACCCGGTTGGATAGGTCCCGGTGATGACGGCGCGTCGCAGCCCGTCACGGACCACGTCGGCGAGCAGCGGGCGGGCGTTGACCGTGCGCGCCTTCACGATCGCCTGCCAGACGGCGCGGCCGTTGCCACGGCGTTTGGAGTCGCCGTCGCGGCCCGGCGCTGTCCTCGGCGATAGACCAGCCCGGCGACCACCATCGCGAGGATCGTGACGGTGAGCAGCACCGTCGCGATGGCGTTGACCTGCGGGTTCACCCCACGCCGGATCGACGCGAACAGGTAGATGGGCACCGTCTGGTCCTGCCCGCTCGTAAAGAACGCGATGATGAAGTCATCGAAGCTGAACGTGAACGCGAGCAGCGCACCGGCCACGATCGCCGGGAGCAGCTGCGGGAGCGTGACGTAGACGAACGTGCGCCACGGCGTGGCGAAGAGGTCCTCGGAGGCTTCGATCAGCGTTCGGTCCATCCCGCGCATCCTGGTCCGGACCAGCACGTTCACGATCGCCATCGTGAACAGGGTATGGGCCGCCACGATGCTTCCAGCACCCAGCCCGAGTTGCGGAGCCCTGCCCGCGGACAGGAACGCCAGCCACGGGTTCAGCCAGTCGAAGGCGACCACCAGGAAGATCAGGGTCGCGATCCCGATCACGATGCCCGGCACGATGATCGCCATGTAGGTGAGCAATTCGAGGTAGGCCCGTGCTCGTGGTCGAAGGCGATCCATGGCCAGCGCCGAGGCCGTTCCCATGAGCGTTGCAAGAACGGCGGTGATGGTGGCGATCCTCAGGCTGTTGCCCAACGCCCGCATGAGGAACCGATCCGACCACGCGGACTCGTACCACTGCGTCGAGAAGCCCGTGAGCTCCGTGACATGACGGCCGGCATTGAAGCTGTAGATGACGACGATGAGGATCGGGAGGAACAGAAAGCCATACACCAGCACGGTGTAGACCCGCGTCAGACGCTCACCCGTCCGCTCCAGGCGCGCGGCACGCCGGCCGGCCCGGATGTCGAAGGACTCGCTTCGGGATGTCACAGAAGGCTCGTCTCGCGCCCGGCACGAACAAGCCGCCGGGTCAGCGCGAGGTAGCCGGCCACGATGACGATCATCCCGACCACGAAGACCGTCGCGAGGGCGGACCCGAAGGGCCAGTTGCGGCTCTGCAGGAACAGGTCGGCCAGGGCGTTGCCGAGGAAGTAGGTCTTCCCGCCGCCGAGCAGGATCGGGATGAGGTATTCGCCCATGATCGGGATGAACACGAGCACGATCCCCGACAGGATGCCGGGCGCGGCGAGCGGCAGGACCACCTGGCGGATCGTGGCGATTGGGCCGGCACCCAGGTCGCGCGACGCCTCCATGAGGGAGCGATCCAGCCGGTCCAAGCTGACGTAGATCGGCAGCACCATGAGCGGGAGGTAGTTGTAGACGATCCCCAGCGACACCGCGAACGGCGTGTTCAGGAGCTGCACCTCGCCGAACCCGATCCAGTCGAGGATCCGGGGCACCCCATTGGAGCCGAGCAGGGTCATCCAGGCGTAGGTTCGGATGAGGAAGCTGGTCCAGAACGGCACGACGACGAGCGCCACGAGCACCAGCCGCCAGCTGCCACGCACCTTGACCGCCAGCGTGTACGCCACGGGGAATGCGACGAGCAGGCAGATGACCGTGTTCAGCGCCGCGAGGCCGAGCGTGTTGGTCAGGGGCGTGAGGCGCGTCGAGAGATTGCCGTACTGCTCGAGGGTCAGCGCGGGGGCGTAGCCCCCGTTCGGCGAACGCTCACCGACCGACATCACGGTGAGGACGATGAGCGGCGCGATGAGGAAGCCCACGTACCACAGGGTCGTGGGCAGCACGAGCAGGGCGGCGACACCACGCCGCTGGGAGCGGCCCTCCGCCGCCCGGCTCGAATCCCTCATCATGCTCCGCAGGACGATCCGTGGCGCTCGCCTAGGCAGACGCCTTGATCCGCGCCCAGGCCTCCGCCCGTTCCGCGCTGTTGTACGTGGCGTTCACAGCGTACTCCAGCTTCACGAGCGATTCGGCGCTCGGGTAGATGACCGGGTTGTCCCTGACCTCGGCGGTCAGCAATGCCGTCGCCTTGTCGTTGGCGTGCGGGAACAGGCAGAACTCCGTCTCCTTCACGGCCTGTGCTGGCTGGGTGATGAAGTCGATGAACGCGTATGCGGCCTCCTTGTGGGGCGCATCCGCGGCCACGGTGTAACTGTCGATCCAGAGTTCGCCGCCGTCCGCGGCCACCACGTAGCGCGCGTCCTCGTTGTCGCGCCCCACCTGGACGCCGTCCCCGGTCCAGGCCACGGAGAGCCAGGTGTCGAGGGCCCTGAGCGGTGGCTGGACATCGGAGGAGTTCGCGAACAGCTTCGGCTTGAGGGCGATGAGCATCGCCTCCACCTCGGCCATCTCCTTCGGATCGATCGTGTTCAGCGAGAAACCCATCGCGACGGCCGCCGACCCGAACGAGCTGATCTGATGGTCGACAATGAGCCCGCGACCCGCGTACTTG
>JANNUK010000430.1:0-5148 GCA_031395155.1 Chloroflexota bacterium
CAGGTAGCCGCGGTGCTCGGCCAGCACCTTATCGACGAGTGCGACGTCGACGCGCGGTCGCGAAGCCTTCAGGCGTTCAGCGATCCACGCCGCTTCGCTCGCCCGCTCCGCATCGTCGAGATCGATGTCGCGGCGCCGCGACTCGGCGACGACCAGCCAGGTCAGGCCCGCGCCGATGACCAGGCCGACGAAGAGCAGCCACCAGTCGAACTCCGCGATCATCGGGGGGTGCGCGCGGCGAGCATGAGGGAAATGGGAGCCATGCGCGGGCCAGTCTAGGGCATGCGACCCGCCGCGGGCCGCGTCGCCGGGGGCCACCGAGCTGTGGGCTCGCCCACCGACAGACACGGATACACTCAGCCGGCCATGATCACCTTCACCCCCGATCCAATCGCGATCCAGCTCGGCCCACTTCCCGTGTACTGGTACGGGATCGGCTACGCCCTCGGCCTGGCCGCTGCCTATGGCGTGCTCGTCCGCGAGGCGAAACGGATGGGTCAGGATCCCAACATCGTCGGTAACGGGATGATCGTCGTCGCGATTGCAGCGCTGATCGGCGGTCGCGCCTATCACGTCATCGACCAGTGGGCGCTCTACCAGGACGACCTCCTCAGGATCGTCCTGCCGCCGTACTCCGGCCTGGGCGTCTACGGCGGCCTGGCCAGCGGGCTGCTGGCCGTCGTGCTCTACACCCGCTGGAAGGGACTGCCGTTCTGGACCTGGGCCGATATCATCGCGCCGGCCCTGTTCGTCATGCAGGCGATCGGCCGGCTCGGCAACTTCTTCAACCAGGAGCTGTACGGGACGCCGACGACGTTGCCCTGGGGGGTCGCCATCGAGTGCCACAACCGGATCCCGGCCTACCCGTGCGGCCCCGAATTCCCGTCCGAGGCGACGTTCTTCCAGCCGCTCTTCCTGTACGAATCGCTGTCCGGGCTCATCGGGGCCGTGACACTCCTGTGGATCGGGCGTCGATTCCGTGACCGGCTCCGGCCGGGCGACCTGATCATCACCTTCTTCGTGTGGTACGGAATCGTGCGCTTCCTGCTCGAGCCCCTGCGCTCCGACAACTGGCTGGTCGGCGGCATTCCGACGGCGCAGCTCGCGTCGCTCGTGTTCATCGGCGGGGCCCTCCTGGTCTTCGCGCTTCGGCACCGTCCCGGTCGGTCGGACGACAGGCCCGCCGCCCACGAGCCCGCCGCCCACGAGCCCGAGGTGCGCGTTGCCACCGACCCCGATCCCGGGCCTGCCGACGAGTCCGACGTCCGCGCCTGACATGACCGAGGGCGCGCCGGGGCATCCGTCCCGACCTCCGGCCGGGAGGCTGTCGCCGGAGGCGATGGCCGAGGCGCGCGGCGGCGTGCTCGAGGGCCTGGCCTGGCTCGGCCGCCCACCCGAGGCTGCAGCCTCGTGGTTCTATCGAGCCGTGCGGCTGGTGGCACGGTTCGTGATCTTCGGCGCGTTTCGCTTCCGCGTCACCGTCGAGGGACGCGAGCTTCTGCCGCGCGGCGGCTACCTCCTCGTTGCCGCGGCCCATCGTGGCTGGATGGATCCGTTCGTCGCGGTCCACGCCCTGCCCGTCGCGCCAAGGGCGTGGTTCCTGGGCAGCGGGCCGTCGACCTTCACGGCACCCTGGCGTGAGTGGCTGATCCGACGACTCGGCGGCCTGCTCCCGGTCTGGCGAGGCGGGGTCGGGATCGACGCGCACGTTGCGTCCGCTCAGGCCGTCCTGTCCGCCGGCGCGGTCTTCGTGCAGATGCCGGAAGGGACGGTCAGCGGGCCGGCAGGTCGCATCGGGCCGTTCCGCAGCGGCGCCGGATTGATTGCGCTGCGCACGGGAGCGGCGATCGTGCCGCTCGCGATGGCCGGCACCGAGGACCTGTATCTCGGCAAGCGGATGGCGGCTCGGGTGCTGCCGCCGACGACCGTTGCCGACCTGCTCGGCTCGTCCTGGGATGGCCGGCTGCCCGCTGCGGGTTCGAAGGAGGAGCTGGAGCTCGCGAGGTCGGTCGTGGCTGCGCTGGCGGCTCGCATCGGGCCCGTCGTCGAGGAGATTCACCCCGGGACGGTGGACCCACCGGCCCATCCCCGGCGCCTGCGCCGCCGCCTCACCTGGCTCCTGCTCCGGCCCGGCCGCCTCGATCGTGAGCCGGCCGACTGACGATGGCCGGCGTTCGCGACCCGAATGAAGGATCCTGGGCCGCCTCGGCCGGGCGGCATGGGCTGCGCAGTGCGCCGGTGGTGCGCGCCACCGCCACGTACCGCATCGTGATCTGCGGCTGCCGTCTGATCGCGGCCGCCTTGCGGATCCGAATCCGCATCGAGGGCGCCGAGCACCTGCCGCGAACCGCCGACGGTCGCCCTGCGGGAGGCTGGATCGCGGCCGGGCTGCCGCACCGGACCTGGATCGATCCGTTCGTTGTCACGCTGGCCCTGCCGCTTCAGCCGCGCGTGTCGTGGTTCGGCGACGGGCGGGCCATGTTTCGCAGCCGGTTGCGTCGCTGGGTCTTCGCGCTGGTGGGTGGGGTGGTGCCGATCTGGCCGGGGGGTGGACGTCAGGCGCTCGACGCCCATTTCCACGTCGCTGCGCGCATCCTGGCCGCCGGCGGCGTCTTCGCCCTGTTTCCCGAGGTCGGTCCCGCCGTCCCGGTGGACCACGCCCGGCCATTCGGTGGCGGCATCGGTTACATCGCCGTGCGGACGGACGCACCGGTCGTCCCCCTGGTCCTCGGTGGCGCCCACGAGCTGTACGTCGGTCGTCGGATCGTGCTCCGTGTCCTCCCGCCGGTCGGCTGGCGCGACATCGCGGGGCTGCCGCCGGGTGCTCCCAGGCCGGCAGCAGGAAGCCCGGGCGAACGCGACATCGCCCGGCAGGTGACGACCGGGCTCCATGCGCTGACGATCGAAGCGGTCGCGTCCGCACATCGGGACGCCGAACCGCCGCCGGGCACACGCAAGCCCTGGACCGGGCTGACCCGCCTGTTCCACTAGGGCCACGGCCCGCCCCATCGGCCGGGACGCTATCCTCGCGACAGATGGACTACGCGGAATCGATCCTCGATCTCGTCGGCCGCACGCCCCTCGTCCGCCTCACGCGGGTCACGCGCGACCTCGGGCCGGCCGAAGGGCATCCGCTGATCCTCGCGAAGCTCGAGGCGCTCAATCCGGGCGGCTCCGTGAAAGACCGGATCGGCCTGCCGATGATCGAGGCCGCCGAGCGCGCCGGCCTGCTGAAGCCGGGCGGGACGATCATCGAGCCGACGTCGGGCAATACCGGCCACGGCCTCGCGATTGCGGCCGCGCTCAAGGGCTACCGCTGCATCTTCGTGATGGCCGACAAGCAATCGAGCGAGAAGCAGTCGCTCCTTCGGGCGTATGGCGCCGAGGTCGTCCTGTGTCCGACGAACGTGGATCCCCAGTCGCAGGAGTCCTACTACTCCGTGGCGGCCCGGCTCGCCCGCGACATCCCGGGCGCCTTCAAGCCCGACCAGTACTGGAACATGGAGAACCCGATCGCACACGAGCGGACGACCGGCCCGGAGATCTGGGAGCAGACCGAGGGCCGGATCACCCACCTCGTGGCGAGCGTCGGCACGGGCGGGACGATCTCCGGGATCGCGCATTTCCTGAAGGCGCAGAACCCCGCCGTTGCGATCGTGGGCGCGGACCCCGAGGGCAGCGTCTTGTCCGGCGACATCCCACGTCCGTATCTCACGGAAGGGGTGGGGGAGGATTTCTTTCCGGGCACCCACGATCCGGCTGCCGTTGATCGCTGGGTCCGCGTCTCGGACCGCGATGCGTTCATCATGGCTCGACGAATCACGCGCGAGGAGGGGATCCTCGCTGGCGAGTCGTGCGGGACCGCGGTCGTGGCCGCCCTCGACGAAGCACGCCGAATCATGGCTGCGGACGGGCAGGCCGCCCAGGATGCGGTCATGGTCGTCATCCTGCCCGACAGCGGCCGGAGCTATCTGTCGAAGCTCTACAACGACGAGTGGATGCGCGCGAACGGCCTGCTGGGATCGGCGACCGAACCGGACCGGGTTCGCGCAGTGCTCACGGCCCGGCACGGGGCAGAGATCCCGCCGGTCGTCCTCGCCCGGACCACGGACACGGTCGCCGCTGCGATCGAGACGCTCGAGCGCTACGGAATCAGCCAGATGCCGGTCAGCGAGGGCTCGGACGACGCGGTCGCTTCGATCGTGGGGTCGATCAGCGAGAAGGGCCTGCTGGAGCGCGCCTACCGCGACCCGACGGTCGTGGAGCGGACAGTGGGCGAGGTCATGGACCGACCGCTTCCGACGATTGCCGAAACGGCCGCCCTCGATGAGGCGTTCGAATTGCTCCGAGACGGCGCGCCCGCCGTCGTCGTGCTGGGCGCGGCCCGCGCAACGGGCGTCGTCACGAGGCTTGACCTGCTGGAGTTCCTGGCGCGACGTCGCGAGTAACCCACCACCGCGCCTGACCGGTCGCCGGCTTGGCCCTCGCGCAAGGATCAGCCACGGGCAGATCAAGCCAGGCCAGGGTCAAAGCGAGCCGGAGCGGTCTCGTCAGTCCGTGGGTGGCGCCGGGGCCAACGCCGACCGGACCTCTTCTCGAACGACCCGCCGGAGCATGATCTCGAGATCTTCGTCCTCGAGACCCAGGCTTTGGGCGAGGCCGACTGCCTCGGCGTCGTCTCCGCGCGCCTTGAACCGGCGTTCGACGAATCGTTCGAGGGCCCTCTTCAGGGGTGCGAACGTGGTCGCCAGGATGAGCGTTGTGATGATCAGGGCCGCGTCAGACTCGTTCCCGGTCACCGCCACGAACACAACCCTGCAGCAGGCGCTGAAGGGCAGCAAACAGACCCGCGAGGATGGCCGTGAGGACGGCATAGACGAGCGTGCCACTGATCACAGCGTCGATCTCGTACAGCCGATAGCGCAGGACGGCGATACCGACCCCGACCGGAATCAAGGCGATTGCCAGAATGAAGGCAACCTGCGCGATGATGTTCGGCAGCAATGACACCGGTAGCGCAGCGACGACGATCGCGCCGGCCCAGGCCAGCCACTTCAGTTGCTCACGGACCAGCCCGGTCGCTCGTCGCCCACGGGCCTCCAGGCACCCCCCCCCCCCCACCCTAACCGCCAACAAGATACCCGACAA
>JANNUK010000469.1:0-2884 GCA_031395155.1 Chloroflexota bacterium
ACCTGCGGCAGGACGACCCTGACGAAGGCGCCGATCCGCCCATGGCCATCCACGAGCGCCTGCTCCTCGAGCTCCCGTGGGACCCCGTCGAAGAACCCGACCATGAACCAGGTCATGACCGGCAACACGAACGTGAGGTGCGAGGCGATGACCGCGGCCAGCGTGTCGCGGAGTCCCAGGTTGAGGGCGAACAGGAAAAGGGGCACCACGAGAACGGCCGGCGGAAGGACCTCGGAGAGGAGGATTCCGAACCGGGTCACCTCGCCGCCGGCGCGCCAGCGGGAGATCGCGTAGGCCCCCGGCACGGCGACCAGCGCGCTGATGGTTACCGTGGCCACGCCCACGATGACGCTCGATACGACACTGTCGCCGATCCCCGACGCGACCACCTCGACCCAGTTGTCGAGCGTCGGCGTGAAGATGAGCGAGCGCGGATCGATGAGTTCCTTCTGGCTCTTGAACGACGCCGCCAGGACCCACAGATACGGGAACGCGACCACGACGACCCAAGCGCTGATGAACAGGCCCGCGGCCTTCCTCATCGGTCGCCCACTCGACGGTAGAGGGGCACGATAAGCACAAGGACGATGACGACGAGCACGAATGCCATGGCCGCGGCCTCGCCCAGCCGGAAGAAGGAGAACCCGGTTCGGTAGACCTGGTACTGGAGCGTCTCGGTAGCCGAGCCGGGGCCGCCGCGGGTGATCGCGAAGACGTATTCGAAGACCTTGAACGCATCGAGTCCGCGGATGAGGGCGGCGACCGCGATGACCGGCCGCAGGAGCGGCAGCGTCACGTTCCGGAAGGTGAACCAGGTCCCGGCGCCGTCGACCTTCGCCGCCTCGAACGGCTGTGGCGGCAGGCTCTCGAGCCCGGCGAGTAGCAGCAGGAGCATGAACGGGGTCCACTGCCAGACGTCGATGGCGACGATCGAGAACAGGGCCAGCTGCGTCCCGAAGAAGTCGATCTGGACCCCCAGCGGCGCCAGGATCGCGGGGATCAGTCCGAGCTGCTGGTTGAGCAGGAACCGGAACATGAGCCCGACGGCGATCGGGGTCACGAACATCGGCGTGAGGAGGAACGATCGAAGAGCATTGCGGCCCCGACCCGGCAGGACCCGCTGGAGCGCGAGGGCCAGGGCGAGCCCGAGCACGAGCTCGAGCGCCACGGCGAGCCCGACGAAAACGAGCGTATTGACCAGGCCCGCCATGTACGCCTCGTTCGTGGCGAGTCCCAGGTACTGATCGAGTCCGACCAGGCGGGTCTGGTCCTGCTTGAGGATGTTGAAGTTCGTGAACGACAGCCACGCGCTGTACAGGAGCGGGTAGGCCACGACCGCGCCCAGCACGATGATGAGCGGCGCCAGGAAGACGTGCCGGATCCCGAGCCGGGGCAGGAAACGGGTCACCGCCGGACCCGGTGGCCGGCGTCAGCCGGACGCGTTCGATGGCGTGTGGATCGGGTCATGGCTCTCGCACGGCTGGCGGTTCGCTCCTGGCAGACGGGATGGGCGGGCCCGCGGTCGGACCCACCCATCGGACCACGGGTTCTACTGACCGTCGAGCACGGCCTGCATGTTCTTCGCTGCCTGCGTGATGGCTTCGTCCACCGAGAGCTGGCCGGCGACCGCCGCGTTGAGCGCATCGCCCACCACGTTGATCGACTCCTCGGCGTTCGGGCCGTCGGCGAGTGGCGCCGAGTTTGCAAGGATCTTGGCCGCCGTCTCGTAGTAGTCCTGGCCGAATCCCTTCGCCCAGACATTCGGATCGGTCATGACCGACGCGCGAACGGGTGCGCCCCCGGCGATGACCCGCGCGGTGTCCTGTGCCTTGGAGGTGAGCCAGCTGGTGAATGCCCATGCGGCATCCTTCTGGGTCGAATTCGACGGGATCGACCAGTACCACGCGCCAAGGATCGCCTTCCCGCCCGGGACCGGGGCCAGCGCGTACTGACCGGCCAGGTCACCGCCGGGACCGCCCGGCTTGTTGAGGGTGGGAAGCATCCAGTTGTACGAGATCATCTGGGCGGCCTGGTCGCTGCCGACGGCCCGCAGGGCCTCGTCGAACGCCCAGTTCAGGGAATTGGCCGGGGCCACGCTCGTGTACAGGTCGATGTAGGTCTGGAGGGCACGACGCGCCTCGGGCGAGTCCAGAGCGACCGTGTTGTCGGCATTCTGGATCGAGCCACCGGCGGCGAACAGGTAGTTGCCCCACTCCTCGAAGATCTTGTAGCCCTTCTGCGGCTGCATGGCCAGGCCGGCTCGGCCGCCCGTGTTCAGCGTCGTTGCCGCCGAGACCAGCTCGTCGAGCGTGGTGGGCGGCTGGAGGCCCGCAGCCTGGTAGAGATCCTTGCGGTAGATCAGGCCCAATCCGTAGTTGTAGAAGGGGATTCCGTAGACCTTGCCGTCCACGGTGGCGATGTCGCGGAGGGGGGCCGCGTAGTCGTTGTAGTCGTATCCCTCGGTCGCCGCGATCAGGTCGTCGAGCGGTTCGAGGAAGCCGCCACTGGCGAAATCGTACATCCAGGGGTTGTCGACGATGATCAGGTCGTAGGTCGGCTGCGGGGTCAGGAACGACGACACGATCCGGTCGCGCATCTGGTCGTAGGTCATGCTGTCGAGCGTGACCTTGACGTCCGGGTAGGCCTTGTTGAAGTCGGCGAGCATCGCGGCCACGACATCGGTGTCGGGGACCTGCTCCATGATGATCTTGATGTCACCCGAGATCGTCGCGGGCGGCGTCGCCTGTGCAGTCTGGCCGGGTGCCGGGGTGGTGGGCGCCTGCGAGGGGGACGGCGATCCCGTTCCGCTCGAACAGGCTGCGGTGACCAGGGCCACCATCAGCGCGATGGCACCAATCCTTGCTGTTCTCATGTCTCCTCCTAG
>JANNUK010000477.1:0-1954 GCA_031395155.1 Chloroflexota bacterium
GGGCGCGGGATCCTGGCGCCTTTTGTGCTCGGCCTGCTGCTCGTCTACCTGCTCAGCCCCGCCGTCGACCTGCTCGTTCGGCTGCGGATTCCGCGGGTCGTTGCGATCCTGGGGGTGTACGCGGGCTTCGCCTTCCTGATCGTGGAGGCGATCAACCTGACGATCGGCCCCGTGGTGACCCAGGTCAGCCGGTTTACCCGGGACCTTCCGGACCTGGTCGCCCGTCTCGACGTCCAGCTTCAGCTGCTGTCGGACACGTACCGTGGCCTGGCGCTGCCTCCGCCGGTCCGCGCCGCCATCGACGACTGGGTGGGTGGGCTCGTCGAGAAGGGCGTCAACCTCGAGCCGACCGTCCTGTTGCCCTTTGTGAACGTAACGGCCGGATTCGTCGTCGGCCTGTTCGGCTACCTCATCATCCCGGTCTGGTCGTTCTACCTGCTCAAGGACCGCAAGTCGCTGTCGTCGTCCTTCGATCGCTCGTTGCCGCCTGAGTGGCGGGCGGACGTCTGGGAGGTCGTCGGGATCGTCCAGAAGGTCGTCGGGCAATGGGTGCGCGGCCAGGTCGTCCTCGGCGTGACCGTGTTCCTGGCCACGTTCGGCGGGCTATTGCTTCTCAGCGAACTCGTTCATCCGGTCTTCGGCCAGTTCGCGCTTCTGCTCGCGATCATTGCCGGCGTGCTCGAGCTGCTCCCCGTGATTGGGCCGATCATCGCCGCCATCCCGGCAATCCTGTTGGCGGCGACGGCCGGGGGCGAGGCGGTGATTGCGGCGCTCGTCCTCTACACGGTCGTCCAGCAGGTGGAGAACTACCTGCTGGTGCCCAAGATCCAGGGCGATGCCGTCCGGCTCCATCCGAGCGCAGTGATGTTCGCGCTCATTCTGGGTGCCTCGATCGCCGGCCTCCTCGGTGCGATCCTTGCGCTGCCAATCACGGCGGCGACGCGCGACGTCTATCGCTACCTGTTCCGGCGCCTGAGTCCCAACCCGCCGCCGCCGGCCCTTGCCGCCGCCCTGGCCCTCGGCGAGGAACCGCCCGCGCCACCCTCGCCGGGGCCGGGCCCGGACCAATCGATCGCGGGACCCGCCGTCGAGACACCGGCGGCCCATGACTGATCGGCGCGACCATTACAAGGTCCTCCAGGTCGACCCGGAGGCGGATCCCGAGGTGATCCAGGCGGCGTTCCGCCGGCTTGCCCAGAAGTTCCATCCGGACGTCGCCCCGGGGCCCGATGGCGCGGCGCGGATGATCGCGATCAACGCCGCCTGGGAGGCTCTCCGCGACCCGCTCCGACGCGCGTCGTACGACCTCGAGCGTGCATCTGCGGCGCGGTCCTCGGCGGCCGAGATCGTTCGAGGTTCCGCCAGGGGTGCCGGTGCATCGGCAGCTCCAGGGTCCGCCGCGGGCGCGGGCCGAATTTCGGATACCGGGAGCCCGGCGGCTCCGGCGGCGGGCGGCATCCAGGCGGCGGGGCCGCCTCCCGGCGACCCGTCGGGCAGCGTGCTGAACTTCGGGCGGTATGCAGGATGGTCGCTCGGTGAGATCGCCCGGCGCGATCTCGAGTACATCGAATGGCTCGACCGAATGCCGATCGGGCGCCCGTATCGAGGCGAGATCGACGCGATCCTCCGTCAAGCGGGGCGTCGCCGGGCCGCGGACGTGGAGGCAACGGAGCGGCACGGGCTCTTCAGGAGACGCTGAACGCCGCCCCGCGAGGAACGTCGCTGTGCGGTGCTCCGGACGGCGACGATACCGACTCAGGCGAGGTAGCGAACCCAGAGGTACGCTGACGCGAGGATGAGTGACTCAAGAACCACGATCGCGCCGTAGCGGAGGAACTGGCCGAAGCGGATCGGGTGACCGCCCTCCTTCGCGATGTTGACCACGATGACGTTCGCCGACGCACCGATGATCGTCGCGTTGCCCCCGAGGTTGGCCCCGAGCGAGAGTGCCCAC
>JANNUK010000501.1:0-2956 GCA_031395155.1 Chloroflexota bacterium
GCCGAGACCGCAGCGCGGATCGTGGGCCTCGACGTGGCCGGCATCGACGTCGTCTGTCCCGACATCGCGACGCCCGTCCGCGAGACCGGGGGCGGCATCGTCGAGGTCAACGCGGCGCCCGGATTCCGGATGCACACCCACCCGACCGAGGGCGAGCCGCAGTACGTCGCCAAACCCGTCATCGACCTGCTCTTCCCGGTCGGCACCGCTGCGCGGATCCCGATTATTGCCGTCACCGGCACGAACGGCAAGACGACGACGGTTCGGATGATCGCCCACATCCTCAAGTTGATGGGCCGGCGCGTCGGGATGACGTCGACCGACGGGATCGTCATCGACGGCCGGCTCATCAAGAAGGGCGACATGTCGGGGCCGAAGTCGGCGCAGATGGTCCTCCAGAACCCGACCGTGGACACAGCGGTATTCGAGGTTGCCCGCGGCGGCATCCTGCGCGAGGGACTGGGCTACGACCGCAACGACGTCGCCGTCGTGACCAACGTGTCCGGCGACCACCTGGGTCTCGGTGGGATCAACTCGCTCGGCCAGCTGGCCAACGTCAAGGGGGTCATCGTGGAGGCGGTGCCACGCTCGGGAACCGCGGTGCTCAACGCGGACGACACGTACGTCGCGCGGATGGCCCGGCACTGCGCCGGGCGCGTGGTCCTGTTCTCGATGTCGACGACGAAGGGTGAGGACGGGTTCGATCGCGTCGATGGGCACACCGGCCGTGGTGGGGCGGCATTCACGCTCGACAAGACCCCGCAGGGCGAGCTGGTGGTGCTGAAGCTGGGCTCGCGGACGATGCCGGTCCTCTACACGCACCTCATTCCTGCCACGTTTGGAGGGCGGGCGCGGATGAACGTGGCCAATGCTCTGGCCGCGGCAGCAGCGGCATGGGCGTCGGGCGCCCACCTCCACGACATCCGCCAGGGCCTGCGCACGTTCTCGACGTCGTTCTTCCAGGCGCCGGGGCGGCTCAACATGATCGTGGTGACCGGCGTGCGGGTGATCCTCGACTACTGCCACAACGTCGACGGCATGCGGGCCCTGGCCGACTTCGTGGAGCGGATGATGGTCGACCCCGCGGCACGCGGGAGGTCCGGCAACGGCACCTCGCGCGCGGGACGCGCCATCGGTGTCATCGGCATCCCCGGCGATCGGCGCGACGACGACCAGCGCGACTACGGCGCGATCGCGGCCGGCGCCTTCGATGAGATCATCGTCCGCGAGGACAAGAACCTGCGCGGCCGGTCACCCGGTGAGACGGCCTCGAACGTGGTCGAGGGCGTGCGCCGTGCCCAATCGGACGGATCGGGGCGATCCCTTCGGGCGGAGAAGGTGCTCGATGAGATGACGGCCGTTCGGGCCGCGCTCCGCCGAGCAAGCCAGGGCGATCTCGTCGTGGCGTGCGTCGACGATGCCGTCGGCGTCTACCGGACGGCGATGGCGGCGTCCGGCCCCGGCCATGCCAGGACCGCCTTCGCCGACCCGGGTGAACTGGAGGCTCCCGAGGGCTGATCCGGCGTCAGCCGCCGATCTTCAGGTTCCCGCTGACCACGCGGACGATCCCGACGATCTCGATGGCGGCGATCACGACCAGCGCGAATCCGACGAGCATTTCCATGTGTTCTCGACCTCCAAGCCTCCACGCCATCGGGATGTCCCGTGGCCGTCCCGTGGATCATGACGACGCACAGGCCACTTCCGCAAGGGGTGTTTCGTGTCAGATCCGCGCCCGACCGCGCAGTTCGTGTCAGATCCGCGCCAGGTCGTCGGCCGCGTCGATGGCCCGGGCGCCGAGCCGATCGAGGAGTTCGAAGACGGCGTCGCGCTCTGCGTGGCACATCAGGACGACGACGCGCGCCGTCTCGGGACGCTCGCCGTCCACCGTCGCGGCCCCGCTCAATTCGGCGCGCAGCGCGGCGGTCTCGGATTCGTACACGGGGACGTCACCGGGCCGGCCGCCGCCTGAGCGCACGCCGGCGAGCAGCTCTCCGATCATCGATTCGCGGGTCCGGCCGCGGAGGTAATCGAGCGTCTCCTTGATCACGACGCGCTGGGCGCGCTGCGCCGCGATCCGGCCGATCCCGCGGAGGGTGTCGTCGGGGCGATCGCCGGCGGTGCCGATGATCATCGTGATCGGCGCGGTCCGGCCGGCGCTCCCCCCGGCAATCCCGTCGGCGACGTCGAGCACCGCGCTGACGCCGGCCTCGTTGTGGGCGAAGTCGACGATGACGACCCGCGCGCCGAGCCGGAACAGGTTGAGCCGACCGGGCGAGCGTTCGGTCGAGGGCCGGAAATCGCGCAGTCCGTCCCGAACCTGTTCGAGCGTCGCGCCCAGCGCCCGGGCGCCGCCGACCGCCGCCAGGGCGTTTGCCACGTTGTGCCGAGCGAGGCCGCCGAGGGTGACCGGGACCTGCGCCACCTCGACGATGCGGCGATCCCGCCCGCCGTCATGCTCAATGATCCAGCCGTCGCGCACGAGATAGGCACGGCCACCACCTGCCACGTGGCGGCTGACACGCGCCGGGGTGCGGACCGCGAGCGAGAAGAACGCGACCTGAGCCCGCACCATGCGAGCCACGGCGGCGACAAACGGGTCGTCGGCGTTGAGGATGACCCATCCGTCCGGCCGGGTCATCCGGCAGATCGTTGCCTTGACCTCGGCCAGCTCGGGCAACGTGTGGATCCCGTGCAGATCGAGGTGATCGGAGCTCACGTTCGTGAGGATGCTCGCATCATTGGACTCGTAGCCGATTCCGCGCATCACGATCCCGCCGCGCGCCGTCTCCAGCACCGCGACGTCCAGGTCCGCCCGGCCGAGGATCTGGGCGGCCCCGCCGGGTCCGGTCCAGTCGCCGGGATCGATCATCCGGCCGTTGACGAGGACGCCGTCCGATGTCGTGGTTCCAACCCGCAGGCCGGCCGTCGCCAGGATGTGGCTGACGATCCTCGT
>JANNUK010000568.1:0-1882 GCA_031395155.1 Chloroflexota bacterium
GTGCTGTCCGGCCCCGCCGCCGTTCTGTCGCAAACCTTCGACTTCGCTCCCCACCGCCGCTTGCTCGATGTCGGCGGCGGCACGCGAACCGCCCGTATCGGCCGAGGACGCCAAAGAGCGACGCGATGCCTGGCGAAACTGGCGGACCCTCATCGAGCGGGTCACGGCCGATGTCCGGGTCGAGACCGAGGCGCGGGCGAGTCTCGAGCGCCGCTACCTCGGCGGCCACGATGTCCTCTTCGCCGACGCGGCGGCCGAATGGGCCCGCTACGGCGACCAGGTGGCGGGCCTCGCTCGCCTCGCCGAACTCACGAGCGACATCGAGCCAACGAAGCCGTCGGCGACGGGCGAGCGACGGCGACTCGCGCGTCGAGGCGCTCGCCGCCCGACTAGCGGACGACGCCCGGGTGAAGGCCTACGAGATCCTCGGCGAGCGCGAGCGGGCCGTCTCGATCATGGAGCGCCGCCTCCGGGCTTGAGCACGAGATCCGCCCAGTGCCAACGTAGCTGACGCGGGGTTGGCCGTACCATCGACGCATGAGTCGCCGTGCCGATCCTGACCGCATCCAGCAAGCCCGCCGCGCCGCCATCCGAGACGCCATCATGCAAAGCCGAGGGTTTGATCATGACGTGGCCGAACGCTGGTGCGACGCGTGGGAGGCCGAGGCCGCCCTGCAGGGTCTCGAACCCGGCAGCGCCTCTTGGGATGCGGGCAAGGCCTGGATCGACGCCCAGTGCGCGGCGCGGAAGCGACCGCCCAACTGAGTCATGAGCGGCCGACACGATGAACCCATCGTGGGGCGCACTGGATGATCTGGGCGCTCGCGGCGCTGGTATGTTGCGCAGGCACAGAGGACCAAGGATGACGACGCTCCGCCGACGGGATTGGACCCTTCTCGCAGTCGCGGCCGCTGGCGGCGCGCCGCTGACCCCCGTGCAGTCGCAGAAGATCCTCTTTCTGCTTGGCGAGCGACAGAAGTTCGGCGCCTTCCTCGCCGCCCTGGCGCCGTAGGACGAATGATCTGGCAGGAGTTCGAGGCGGCGGCACCCCGGCTCGCGGGCCTGGGCCGTGAGCGGTTCGAGCGTCATCATCTCGCCCTGATCGGAACGCTCCGCGCCGATGGCTCCCCGCGCATCAGCCCGGTCGAGCCGTACCTGGTCCTCGGCCACCTGTTGCTGGGGTTCGAGTGGCCGACCAGCAAGGCGCGCGACCTGCTGCGCGATCCGCGATGCACGCTGCACAGCACGGTCACCCACCCGGACGGCCAGGACGGTGAGTTCAAGCTGTTCGGTCGCGCGCTGGCCGCCGACTTGGTGCTCGCCAATGGCGACTACCCGGCCTGGTGGCACGGTCGGCAGCCGGCGGGCTACCGGGTCTTCTGGGTGGACATCGAGAGCGCGGCCTTCATCCGCTGGGACCTCGAGGCCGACGAGATGACGCTACACCGATGGACCCCGGCCAGGGGCGAGACCGAGGTTCGACGCCCTCGTCCGGGCTGACGGAGGACCTGGTCGGGGCGAGAGGAGTCAGAACATCCTGACCATGGCCCAGCTCTCGCGGTAGTGGTCTGCTTGAGAGCCCTCTGACGTGGCCGGCCGAAGAACCTCGCGGCCAGCGACGGCGCGCCAGCTGGACGTCGTCGCCGCGTACGTCTCGGTCGGCGGGTCGATCCCAGACGCGGCCGAACTGGTGGGCATCCGACCGAGCACCGCGAAGCGTCACCTCGCCGATCTGCGTGCGAAATCGGGGTTCTCTACCGAGCAGCTCATCTACGTGGGGCGAGCGGCTGGATGGCTGGTCGTGCCGAGCCTCGAGCCCAGCTGAGCGACTCCCACTCGTCTATCGTCGTCGCCCTGCGCCCGGGCCTCACCTAGCCCGAGT
>JANNUK010000578.1:0-2151 GCA_031395155.1 Chloroflexota bacterium
CGGTGCCAGATCGCGAATTCTGCGATCCAGGAATGACCGCTCGGCCTCGTTCGAGGTCAGCTCAAGCGCCCGGCGGTACGCGGCGGTCGCGTCCCGAGCGCGCCCGAGACGTCGCAGCAGGTCCGCCCGTGCCGCGTGGAGATACGGATAGTCGTCGAGCTGTCCGGTGGCCACGATCCGCTCGACCAGGGCGAGCCCGACCGATGGGCCGTCGGCCATTGCGATGGCCACGGCACGGTTCAACTCCACGACCGGCGACCGCGTGGTCGTGGCCAGCGCTCCGTAGAGGGCGGTGATCTGGCGCCAGTCCGTGGCTCCCGTCGTGAGCGACGAGTCGTGGACGGCGGCAATGGCCGCCTGGAGCTGGTACGGTCCCGGGCGCCGCATCCGCATGGCTCGCTCCAGGATTTCGTCGCCTTCGGCAATCCGAACGGCGTCCCAGAGGGATCGATCCTGCTCCTCGAGCAGCACGAGTTGACCATCCGATCCGACCCGCGCCTCCCGGCGCGCATCGTGCAGGAGCATCAGCGCGAGCAAACCGAGGGCCTCGGGCTCGTCGGGCATCAGGTTCCCGAGGACTCGGCCGAGCCGGATCGCCTCCGTGCACAGCTCGCGTCGAATGAGCTCGTCGCCGGCCGACGCGCCGTACCCCTCGTTGAAGATGAGATAGATGACCTGGAGCACGGAGCCGAGGCGCTCCGGAAGAAGGTGGTCCGGAGGTACCCGATACGGAATCCCGGCATCCCGGATCTTCCGCCTGGCACGGACCAGCCGCTGGGCGAGCGTCGGCTCGGGCACGAGGAAGGCGCGAGCGATCTCGGGGGTCGTGAGGCCACCCAGCGTCCTCAAGGTGAGGGCCACCCGAACGTCGGGCGCGAGCGCCGGATGGCAGCACGTGAAGATGAGGCGGAGGCGGTCGTCGTCGATGGCCATGGGGTCCCCTGGTTCGGTCTCCCCCGGCTCGACGGCCGCGAGCTCCTCGTCGATCAGTGCCTGCCGGCCGAGGACCTGTGCCTTCTCGCGGAAGCGCTGGGCCCGGCGGAGACGATCCAGCGCGCGATTGCGAGCGGTCGTCGTGATCCACGCGCCCGGGTTGTCCGGGAGACCGCGCTGCGGCCAGGTCTCGAGCGCCGCGATGAACGCCTCCTGGACGGCCTCCTCGGCGAGCTCGAAATCGCCCGTCACCCGGATGAGCGTCGCGACCGCCCGCCCGGATTCCTCGCGGAACAGGCGGTCGACGATGTCGTGGGTGATCGCCGGAGTCACGCGCCGGTAGCGGCCGCCGCAGCTTCAGGTGCGTACTGGCTGAAGTCGACCACGGGGCGGACCTCCATGCTGCCGTACCGCGATCCGGGGCACTTGGCCGCCCACTCGAGGGCCTCGTCCAGGTTCGCGCAGTCGACCAGGTAGAAGCCGCCGAGACCTTCCTTCGTCTCAGCGTAGGGCCCGTCGGTCATGATGGTCCGGCCGTCGCGGATGCGGACGGTCGTCGCGGTAGGGTTCGGCTCCAGGGCCTCGCCACCGGCGTAGACGCCGGCGTCGCGCATGGCCTGGGTGAACGAGTTGTACTCGTTCATCACCGTGCCCCAGACCGCCGGATCCGGCGGTTCCGACGACGGATTCGCGGTGTTCTCGTCGTAGATCAGCAGGGCGAAGCGCATCGTGTTCCTCCTCGTTTCTGGTCCGACGGCTCCCTGCCGTCCTACTCTGATGACGAACCGACCGTACTGGAATCGACAGGTTCTTGCGACCCGTTCTCGTGCGGGTGGGCAACGGGCATCGGAGCTGGCGGCTCGGCCCGGAGCGTCGGCGCGGCCGTGAGGTCCGGGTCGCCGGCCCGATCGCGGGCCGCATCGGCCACGGCCACCGCAAGATCCCGAGTCGCCTCCTCGACCGCATGCTGGAGGATCGGCAAGGCTTCGATCATGAACGCCCGTGCCTTCGCGGTCCGCCCGCGCCCGGCGCGCGTCACGACGCGGGTTCGGCCCTCGGGGAGCGCCTCGAGCTCGTCCGACATGAGGACTATGGGAGACCCTGGGACGGGGAACTGGTTGCGCGTCGTCCAGTACTCGGGCGGCCGCCAGTCGACGATCTCCTCGATGATCGCGTCCGCGCCGTGCATGCAGTGGTTGGTCGTGCCGGCACCGCGCC
>JANNUK010000582.1:0-3137 GCA_031395155.1 Chloroflexota bacterium
CGCGAGGACGCCTGAGTTCAAGGCTTTCCTCGTGCCAACGTCACCGACGAACGGCGTGAGCGCGTTCGCGAGCCAGAACTTGCTTTTCTCCGGGTTCTGCTCGGCGGCCACGCCGACGAAGCCCCAGTGGATCGGGATGCCGATGTGGTACACGGGCTTGTCGGTCCCGGCGAGCTTCATCGGGCCGAGACGCTTCGTGACCGCGGCGGCGACCTCGATCTTGCCGCGCTCGCTCCAGACGCGGACGCGGTCGCCGTTCTGGATGCCCTTCTCCTTTGCGAGCTCCTCGGGCACCTCCACGAATGCCTGGGGCTGCAGGCCGACGAGCAGCGGCACGTGCTGCGTGACGTAGTGCTCGTGCTCGGTGAGGCGGTAGCTCGTCGCGACGTACGGGTACTTGTCGGGCTTGCCGAAGCGGTTCGGCCGGCCCGCGGCCTGGTCGTAGAGGAAGGCCACCGGATCCGCCGACTGCTGCGGATGCAGCGGGTTGGGGATCGGCGCCTCGACCGGCTCGTAGTGCTCGGGGATCGGCCCGTCGGCCATCGAGGCCGAGAAGAGCCTTCCGGTCCCCTCGCCGTTCATGATGAACGGGTTCCACGCCTTCGGGTCCTTCGGGTTCATCGTCGGCGGGTAGTCGGGGACGTCGCCGGTCCACTTCGCGCCGTCCCACTGGATGCCGGCCCGCTTGGGATCCCACGGCTTGCCATCGAGGTCGGCCGACGCGCGGTTGTACAGGATGCGGCGGTTGAGCGGCCAGCTCCAGGCCCATTCGTGGAAGAAGCCCATGCCCGTCGGATCGTTCGCCTTTACGTCCTGGACACCCTTCCGGCGCTTGCTGAGGTTGCCCGCGTCGGGGTACATGCCGGTGTAGATCCAGTTCCCTGCCGTCGTCGTGCCGTCCGCCTTCAGGAGCCCGAAGCTCGCCATCTGCTTGCCGGTCGCCAGGTCCTTGCCGTTGATCTCCTTGGCGATCTCGTCGAGCTCCGGCTTCTTCGGATCCTTGTACCAGTCCAGCGTCATCGCCATGATCGGATCCGGGAACTTTCCACCCTGCTGCCTGTAGAGGGTCTTCACGCGGTCGAACAGCTCGGCCGTGATCCAGTGGTCGTGACGGGCCTCACCCTCGGGCGGGAGCACCTGATCCTTCCACTGGGCCCACCGCCCACTGTTCGTGAAGGAGCCGTCCTTCTCGATCCAGTGGGTCGTCGGGAGCATGAACACCTCGGTCTTGATCTTGGAGGGGTCTTGGCCCGGCGCTCGCCAGAACTCCGAGCTCGTCGTCGGGAGCGGGTCCATGACCACGAGCCACTTGAGGTTCGCGAGCGCCTGCATGATCTGATTCGAGTCGGGCCCGATGCTCGTCGCGGTCATGCCCGAGAGGATCACGCCCTCCATCTTTCCTCGCAGCGCCTGGTCGAAGATGGTCATCCACGAGGAGTTCGTGGCCGGCTTCGGTAGGAAGCTGAAGGCGTACTCGTTGTCCTTCGTCGCCACGTTCCCGTACCAGCCCTTGAGCAGGCTCACCATGAAGTTGCGGTAGTTGAGCCCAAAGAAGTTCCAGGAGTTGGCGTCGCTCTTCACCGGGGCGCTCTGGCGCACGTAGTCGTCAAGGTTCTTCTGCCCCGGCGCGGGGATGCGGAGATAGCCCGGCAGGATCTCCCAGGAGATCGCGTTGTCGGTGTTCCCCTGGATGTTCGCGTGGCCGCGCTCGGCGTTCATGCCGCCGCCGGGCCGCCCCATGTTGCCGAGGAGCAGCTGCAGCAGCGCGCCCGAGCGGATGAGCTGCCCACCCGTGGTGTGCTGGGTCAGGCCGACGGCGTAGACGATGGTCATGACTTTGTCCGGCCGGCCCATCTCGCCCACGATCTTCGCGACCTCGAGGAACTGCTCCTTGGGGATCCCGGTGATGCTCGAGACCATCTCGGGCGTGTACCGGCTGTAGTGCTTCCTCAGGAGCTGGAACACCGAGCGCGGGTGCTGCAGGGTCACGTCGCGCCGCGCGAAGCCCGAGCTCGACGTCGACGGGCCATCGGCCGCCCCCGCCCCGCCGCCGGCCCCCGCCTCGCCCGCCGGCGCCGCCGGCGGCGTGGTCTGCTCGTACGCCCAGGTCGAGATGTCGTAGGAGCGCGTCTGCGGGTTGTACCCGCTGAAGAGTCCGTCCTTGAAGTCGAACCCCTCCTTGACCACGAACGACGCGTTGGTGTAGTTCTTGACGTACTCCTCGTGATAGAGCCTGTTCTCGAGCACGTAGTTGATGAGTCCGCCGAAGTAGGCGACGTCCGTGCCCACGCGCATGCGCAGATAGATGTCCGCGAGCGCCGAGGTCCGGGTGTAGCGCGGATCGGCGTGGATCATCTTCGCTCCGCCGCCCTGGCCCGGCCCCTTCGTAGGATCGAGCTTCGCCTTCACGAACCACTGGAAGCCGACCGGGTGCGCTTCCGCCGGGTTCGCGCCGTTGATGAGGATGACGTCGGCGTGCTTGATGTCACGCCAGTGGTTCGTCATCGCTCCTCGTCCGAATGTGGCGGCCAAACTGACCACCGTGGGGCCGTGTCAGACCCGGGCTTGCTGTTCTAAGTGCACGACGCCGAGCGTCCGCATCAGCTTGGTGGCTAAGTAGCCCTCTTCCGTGCTGAATGCGGCGCCGCCGGCGAAGGCGACCCCCTCGGTACGATTCACGATGTTGCCGTTCGCATCCTGCGCGACGAACGTGTTGTCGCGCGATGCCTTGATGTTCTGGGCGAGCTTGTCGAGCATGAAGTCCCAGGATTTCTCTTCCCACTTCGCGCTGCCTGGCGCGCGATAGAGCGGCTTCTCGACACGGCGCGAGCTGGTCGCGAGCTGCATCGCCGTGGCGCCCTTCGGGCAGAGCCTGCCTTCGTTGATCGGGCTGTCCGGATCGCCCTCGATCTGCAGGAGCTCGGTCTTCCCGTTCGCCCCCTGTCGTGTGTACGCGATGAGCGAGCAGCCCACGGCGCAGTAGGGGCAGAGGGAGTGGACTTCTTTGGCGCCCGCGATGCGGAAAGCCATCTGCCGTTTCTTCGCCAGGCGCATGTCGAAACCGAGCGGGTTGGTCAGCGGGGTGAGTGCGGTCGCACCGGCGCCGGCGGCGCCGAGCTTCAGGAACTGACGACGGG
>JANNUK010000599.1:0-7593 GCA_031395155.1 Chloroflexota bacterium
CGATGTCGCTCGATGACCGGATCCACTACCTGCGTGAGGTGTGGTCGCAGACGACCTTCTTCTTGTTCGACCCGCAGAGCTGGCGCTAGGGTCGATCCGGGCCCGTGGTCGGGCTGCCCCGCCCTACGACGATCTGTCGTCCAGATCGAAACCGGGGGGCAAGGCGCCGCGCAGGGCAGCGATGGCTGCCGTTGGATCGCCGGAAGCCGGACCACGGAGGACAAGGATGCGGCTGACACTCGGCGCGGTGCCGGGTGCATCCGGAACTCCGGCGTCGACCGCGGCCTTCGCGATCGCTGTGTCGGTGCGGACAGTCAGGCCGTGGTACACGGCGACGACGACGGCCGTGGCGAGGGCGCCGATCGGCGTCGACAGCTCGGACACGGGATTTCCCGGCAGCAGCACGCCCAATGCCGTTGCGAACAGCCGATAGAGCACGAGCGCGAGCGACCCGATCGAGGTGACCAGGGCTGCCCCGAACACGATCAGGAGCGCGACCCGGCGCGTCGTCGAACGTGCCTCGGCGGCCGGGTCGCCGGCGCGGCGGATCCGCAGCCGCGCCCACGTCCAGGCCCACAACGTGAAGCCGAGGAGTGCGAACGGCAGGTAGGTGCCGACCTCGAACTTCCAGGCATCGCCGATGGTGCGGTCCCCGCCCAGCACCACGTCGATGGCCAGCCCGAAGAGCCACCCGAGGCCCACGGCGCCAAAGGCCAACCCGACGGTCGACACCCCGTGGAGGTCGAGTCGAGCCGTCGTCGCCGCCCCGGCGGCGCCGGGCACGGGTCCGACGGCCTCGGCTCGCATCCGGCGGTGGTGGAACCACCAGGCGAGGCCCCACGGCACGGCCGAGGCGAGCGGCACCAGGATCGCCTGGGCGAGGTCGCCGCGCCCGGAAGTGCCCACCGCATCCCGGGCTCCGAGGAGCAGGGGGATGCCCGCCCCAAGGCCCGCGCCAACGAGTTGGACGGCGCGGGCGACGCCGATCACGGTCACGCCGACCAGGTAGGCGAGTCGCAGGCGCGCCTGGCGCTCACTGGGTCCACGCCACCCGGTGTCGGCCATCGATCGCGCAGCAAGCCACCAGTGCACCATCCAGAACGCCCCCCAGGCGACGAGCTCGGCGCCCTTGTCGACCAGCTGGACCAGCCGGGCATCTCCGGGCGCGAGTTCGCCGAAGCTGTGCACGTCGCCGAACTTGTTCACATCGATCGATGAGGCGGTCGCGATGGAGATCAGCGTGCCGACGGCCTCCGCCGCGATGAGGAGCCCGACCAGCGACGCCCCGTACAGGTAGACCCGCGGCCACCAGGCGGCTGCTCCGAAGAGCGGCCCGACCGCGACGTCGGCGCGCCGGACGGTCGCGTGGTAGGCCCAGACGAGCCCGCCGATGGCGAGCAGGGCGGCAGCGCCAGATGGGTCGTTGCCGACGCTGCCGTACCAGTCCGGTACCTGGACGTTGATGACCATGCGCAGGACCGACCCAAGGAGGTCACGCAGCGCCGCCGCAACGCTGAATGCGGCGACGGCAAGCACCAGTGCGAGATAGAAGGCACGGATCGGAGAACCGCGTTCCGCCTCCGTACCATCACGGCCCGGCCGCAGGGCACGGCCGACGAGGAACCAGTGGATGGCCCAAACCGGCAGGCCCACGCCCACCAGGGCCGCCGCGACGCTGAGCTGCTGCCGATCTGCGTCCACGAAACCCGATACGAATTCGCCGCGCCCGATGCCCACCTGGTTGAGCAGGATGTCCAGGAGGATCTGCAGCCCAGTTGCGAGGACCGCGAGGGTGATCCCCGACATCGCGTAGAGGTACAGGCGTCGCACGGTGGCCATGGCGGCTCCTAGTAGGCCCCGGGCTCTTTGTTGAGAAGAGCTGGGTCCAGCCAGACGAGCGGCTCAACAAGTCTCCACGAGGTGCCTTCCCGAACCACGACGACTGACCGGCTGGACCGATAGGTGTTCAGGCCGAGCCCCGTACCGTAGACCTCCTCGACGGTCAGGTTGACGGTGACCCGATCTCCGCTCCCCCGGGTCCCGGTGATGAAGACGCTCCGCCTCGCCGCGTCGGGGCCTTCGGTGTGGCGCTGAAACTCTTCGAAAATTGGCCGATAGTCATCGAACGCGAGCTGCTTCTGTGCGTCCGCCGAGAACCATGCATAGGCGGCCGCCGGGTCGTCCGCGTCCCACGCCTGCAGGTATGCCTGGACCGCTGCTTCGGGGGAATCTGGCGGGTAGTCGACGGGCGCGCGCTGCCCGGCGAGGACGACGATCAAGACCGTCAGGCCGAGGATCCCGGCGATCCCGGCGACGATCGACGCGAGCGTCCGCTGGCTTGCCATGTGTCCAGCCTACGCCTCCATCCCTTCGAACGGCATCTCGTTCCGCCCGACGAGCCTGCCCGGCTCCTTCGTCAGGCCGTCGCCGGCGACGTGCCCGCGGCGGATGTTGACGCTGAGGCGGCGATCCGGGCCAGCGCGTCGAGCAGTAGGTCCACCTCCGCCTCCGTGTTGTAGTGCGTGAGTCCGATCCGGACCACGCCGCCCGTCTCGACTCGATCCAGCCGCTCGATCAGGCCGGTGGCGTAGAAGTCGCCGTCCCACACCGCGATCCCCTCACGACCCAGCGCCTCCGCCACGGCACGTGGGTGGACACCAGCCACCGTCAGGGCGGCGGTCGGCGTACGCGACTCGAAGCGACTGGGCTCGCTGATCCCGTACTGGCGGACTCCGTCGACCTCGGACAGTCCGGCGGCGAGGCGATGGTAGAGGGCCATCTCGTAGCTGCGGATCGCACCCAGGGCGGCGACAACGCGTTCGCGGCGAGGCGCGGTCGCAGGAGCCCCGCCGTGGGTCACGCCAACCTCGGCCAGGTACTCTACCGCAGCCAGCGTCCCTGCGAAGCCCTCGTGGTTGCCGGTGCCCGTCTCGAAGCGGTCCCCCGCGGGCCGAACCTTGTACGCGGGCAGCGCGTCGAGGATCGCGGCCTTGCCGTAGACCACGCCCAGGTGCGGCCCGAAGAACTTGTAGACCGAACAGGCGAGGAAGTCGGTGTCGACGGCGCGGACGTCGATCGCGAGATGCGGCGCCGCATGAACCGCATCGACATAGGTCCAGGCCCCGGCCTCGTGGACGCGCCGCACGATGTCGGCGACGGGGTTGATCGTACCGACCGCGTTCGAGGCCCAGCCGAACGCGACGAGGCGGGTCCGCGCGGTCAGCAGCGCGTCGAGGTCCGAGAGATGGAGCGTGCAGTCGTCAAGACGCGGCTCCCAGGTACGAATCACGAGCTCGCGATCCGCCGCAATCGCCAACCACGGGGCGACGTTTGCGTCGTGGTCCAGCGCGGTCACGACGATCTCGTCGCCGGTCGCGAACGTGGCCGCGATCGATCGGCTCAAGTGGAAGGTCAGCGTGGTCATGTTCGCGCCGAACTTCACCTCGCCTGGATCCGCGCCCAGTAGGTCGGCGATCGCCGCGTGGGCCGCGTGATCGATGGCGTCCGAGCGCTCGCTCGTCGCGAAGGCACCGCCGTGATTCGCGTTCGATGTTCGGTAGTAGTCGCCCACCGCGTCGATGACCCGCTGCGGGACCTGGGTGCCGCCGGGCCCGTCGAAGAAGACCATCGGCCGGCCCTGGTGCTCGAGAGACAGGGCCGGGAACTGGGTCCGGAGAGCGTCGACGTCGAAGGTGGTCATGGCCGCGATGCTACCCGGTCCCGGCGCCGTACACTGCCGGGCCATGCGCTACCGCCGATTGCCCATCGAGATCGAATCGCCCGAACAGTTCGGCTACGACCGGATCCGCTTCAACCTAGCCGAGAGTTCCGTCCGCGACGCGTCCAGGTGTTCATCGGTGACTCGGGTGCTCCTCGGTGAGCGCTAGGTGTAGTTGACTGCGCAACGATATGCCCATGTCGTTGCCTTGTCAACTATCGGGTGAACCGGGTATGATGCCGGGCATGTCGAGCAACGTGACCGTGACCGGAGTGAGTGTCGATCGGGCGACCGTTGCCCCGCTCCGCCCGGGCGATCCGCGCCTCGCGTCCTGGCGCGCGTTCCTCATGGCCCATTCCAGGGTCTGGCACCGGCTGGATGAGGATCTGCGCCAGGAACACGACCTGACGCTCCCCGAGTACGAATGCCTGCTGTTCCTGGTCGAGGCGCCCGACCGTCGCCTGCGGATGCGCGAGATCGCCGACCGGGCCCTGCTCAGCAAGAGCGGCGTGACCAGGATGGTCGACCGCCTTGTAGCGGACGGGCTGGTCGAGCGGACGTCGTGCATGACCGATGCGCGCGGTGCCGAAGCGAGCCTGACGAAGGCCGGCGTCGGGCGCCTTCGGGCGGCCTCACGGACGCATCTGAAGGGAATCGACGACTACTTCCTGTCGGTCCTCGATCGCGACCAGCTGGCCGTCATCGAACGAGCGATGGCCGCGGTCGACGCGCGGGCCGGCTGACTTCGGCCCACTCTGCAGGCCGGGCCGTGACCGCCGGACGCCTCCTCGTCGGCACGAGCGGGTACGCCTATCCGGGCTGGTCACCCCGGTTCTACCCGCCCGGTGTTCGCGCCGACGGCCTCCTGGCCCATTATGGCCGCCACTTCCCGGCGGTCGAGCTCAACAACACGTTCTACCAGCGTCCCACCGAGGCGAAGATCCGGACCTGGCTTGCCGCCACGCCGCCCGACTTCCGGTTCGCGGTCAAGGCCCAGCGCGGGGCGTCGCTGCGGGCCATCCTCCGAGATCCCGGCGAATCGGTCCCGTGGCTGACCGAATCGCTGATCCCGTTCGGCGTGCGGCTGGGAGCAGTCCTCTTCCGGGTGTCGGCGGAGGTCGCCCGCGACGACACGCGCCTGGCGTCGCTGCTGTCATGTTGGCCGACAAGTCTCCCGCTCGGCATGGAGTTCCAGGATCCGTCCTGGCACGTCGACGAAACCTTCCAGGCGCTGAGGTCCGCCGGTGCCGTCCTGTGCGCCACGGAGCTCCCTGAAACCGAGGGACCGCCGACGATCCGCCGAACGGGGCCGTTCCTGTACCTGCGGCTCCGCCGGCACGACTACGCTCCCGCGGAACTGGAGGCATGGGCCTCGCGCCTCGAGCCCTTCCTGGTCGATGGCATGGACGCGTTCGTCTTCTTCCGCCACGACGACGATGGACGCGCCACGGAGTTCGCCGATCGCCTGCGGACCTCGGTTGGGCGGTTGGTCGCCGGCGGCTGACCGGCAGACGCGGCGGACGTCGCGCTACTCGCGGGCGCGCGAGCCCTCGGCCGGCCCAAACGCAACGAGGATCACCAACTCCTCCTCGATATCGTGGAACCGGTGCGGCACGGTCGCGGCCACGAACACGATCGAGCCGGGTCCGACCGGTTGGATGTCCTCGCCGACGGTGATGAGACCGTGCCCCGAGACGACCCAGTAGGCCTCGTCCTCGGTGTGCGGCGACTGAAGGTCCGTGCCGCCGGCCGGCAGCACGTACAGGCCCACCGACAGGTCCGCTGAACGCACGAATTCGAGCCAGGGCTGGCCCGTCGTGGCGCGGCCGGCGAGGAGGTCGGCCAGGTCATAGGCGTTCAGGAACATCCCCTGGACGGATCACCATCGAGCCGAGCGTACCAGCCAAGGGGCAGTCGATCCAGCCGGCTGATCTACGATGTCCATCGATGCAGGCCCTTCGAGCACGCGCCAACAGGTGGACGACGACTGCCGTCGTCGTCGCGACCATCGTCGTGATCGCCACCGTCGCCATGCTCATCGGCCAGGGTGCGCCAGCCCCGTCCGGGACATCGCCCTCGTCGACCCTGACCGCCGGGTCGACGCTGACGCCCGGGTTATCGCCGTCGCCGGCGCCGACGGACGGCGCATCGACGAACGCGAGTCCCTCGTCGACCCCGGAGCCGTCGCCGAGCCCACCGCCGAGCCCGACGCCGGGTCCGACGCGGATCGCGGCGCCGACCCCGGCCCGCACGCCAGCCCCGACCGCCGCCCCGACACCGCCGCCAACGGCCGCGCCGACCCCAACGCCCGCCCCCACGGGCTTCGACCCGGCCCGGGTCGCCGTGAGCCTCACCACGGTCGCGACGATCGGTGGCCGGCCGCTGGCCGTCGTCAATGCCGGCGACGGGAGCGGGCGACTGTTCGTGGCCGACCAGACCGGACGGATCTGGATCGTGCGCAACGGGGCGGTCGTGGCCGACCCGTTCCTGGATATCGCGACGCTCGTGTCGTGCTGCGGCGAGCGCGGACTCCTGGGGCTCGCCTTCCATCCGAACTACCCGGCGGACCCCCGCGTGTTCGTCGACTACACCGACACGAGCGGCGGGACGGTCGTGTCGTCGTTCCTGGTTCCCGCGGGGACCCCCGACCGGGCCGATCCGGCAAGCGAGGTGGTCATCCTGACGATCGTGCAGCCGTATCCGAACCACAACGGCGGCGCGCTGGCGTTCTCATCCGGCGGCCTCCTCCACATCTCGACCGGCGACGGCGGCTCGGGCGGTGATCCCGAGGGCTACGGACAGCGCCTCGACACCCTGCTCGGCAAGATCCTCCGGATCGATATCGACCGAACATCGGGCGCAGGAAACTACGCGATTCCGGCCGGCAACCCGTTCGCCGGCCAGTCCGGAGCCCGCGCCGAGATCTGGCTGACCGGCCTGCGCAACCCGTGGCGCATCAGCTTCGACCGGGCCACCGATGACCTGTGGATCGGGGACGTCGGGCAGGATGCCTGGGAGGAGATCGACGTCAACCGGGCGACTGCCGGCGGAGGCGCCAACTACGGCTGGAATCGGCTGGAAGGCGACCACTGCTTTCCGAGCGGGAGCTCCTGCAACAGGACCGGATTCACCCCGCCGATCGCCGAGTACGACCACGCTGGCAACCGGTGCACGATCATCGGCGGCGTCGTCTATCGCGGCTCGGCGTCACCGCTGCTCCGCGGCGGGTACCTCTTTGCCGACTACTGCTCGGGCGAACTCTGGGCGATCGTCGCCGCCGGCGGTGGGACCCAGGCACCGGTGTCGGTCGGGAGCACCGCCTTCGGGTTGGCGGGCTTCGGAGAGGCGGAGAACGGCGAGGCCTATGCCGTCAACGTCGAGAACGGACGCCTGTACCGGGTGGTCGGCTCCGCCCGCTGATTGGGCGCATCCGACTACGACGCGGCGGGTTCGGCGGGTGTCTCCTGGGGGCGCGGCGACGGCGGCTTGACCGGACGAAGGTAGAGCCCCAGGACCACGACCAGATAGGCGACGTGGACGACGAGCGTCGTGACCTCCGGCGTGGCGCTGTATCCGAAGATGGCCCGGAGGAACTGGCCGATCCCCTCGCCATGCGGCAGCGTCGCGCTGATGTCGAAGGCGATCGCGGTCCCAAATCCGATGACGCCGACCTCGATGAACTCATGGACCGCGTGACTGAGGAGGCCGGCGGCGATGAAGATCAGGGCGACGCCCGTCCAGCGGAAAAAGACCGCCAGGTTGACCCTGCGACTGCCGCTATAGAGCCCCCACCCGATGATCGCGGCGACCCCGAGTCCGGCGACGGCCCCGACGATGACGCTGCTCGCCCCTGCATCGGCGGAGTTCGCCTGGCC
>JANNUK010000608.1:0-5468 GCA_031395155.1 Chloroflexota bacterium
CTCTAGCACGGGAACCGACGCACTCCCGGCGCGAGCTCCGGGGCACCCAGGCGGCTGCCTCGCGCCGGCGCCAGCCGGCGGCGGCGCGCCGGGCCAACCGTCAGCCCGAAGCGAGGGCGGCAAACACCGCGGCATCGACCATCGCCTCGTGCGCCTCGCGCGTGACAACATCGCGGATCGCGCTGG
The DNA here is from genome assembly GCA_031395155.1 of Chloroflexota bacterium. GTDB lineage: Bacteria > Chloroflexota > Limnocylindria > Limnocylindrales > CSP1-4 > CAKKPP01. Next base: position 187 of record JANNUK010000608.1, read on the forward strand.
CGACGAGGACGATGCGCACCAGCCCGGGCGCCCGACCCGAGGCTACGACGACGGTCTGGAACGATTCGTCGTTGAGCGTATCGAGACGCGGGAGATTGGTTCCCGAGACCGAGAGAAGGCCCTCCGTCGTCGCGTCGGTCTTCGGCGCGGCAAGGGCGCCGGCCTTGTAAAAGTCGAAGACGTCGCGTGTCTGGAGTCCGTCGGCTTGGAACAGCGCGATCGTCACGCCGCTGCGCCCGCCCGTCTCCCACAGACCGCCGGCGAATTCGATCGTGCGCACGCCGCGCTGGAGCAGGAGGCCGAGGCTCCGCGCAGTGCAGTTTCGACCAGAATCGACGCGATCCGCCGGGCGGCCCTGGAACTCGGCCGGGATCCGCGCTTCGAGTTCCGGGTAGAGCGCCGCCCCGCGGTCGTCGCGCACGCACGGGGCCGCCGGGTCGAACGACGGCGCGACCGCCGAACAGGCCGCGATGGTCACGACGACGGGCAGGAGCCAGCGCAACGACGCGAAACGGGACATGGCGCGAGCGTACCCGCGACCAAGGGTTCTCGCTGAGGCGGGCCCAGGGTCTGTGCGGAACGGCGGAAAACCGGTGCGTGGACGCGCCCGACCTTCGCCGCCGGATGGGAGGACGAGCGAACCATGGAGACCGACCCGCACGAGCCCATACGGTCGGGTCGTCCGCAACGCGGCGAGCCGGGACCACCTGGGGCGTCGGCCACGGACTCGGCCTCGAACACTCGAGACGGAAGACGGTCCGCCTCCTGTCGATCTCGGGCCCGGGTCACGAACCGAGTAACCATGATCGATCGGCCAAACAGGACCCCACGACGCGTTGCGGCGCCACGTCGCGCCGCCTCTGATGACCTCGAGCCGCGCCCGCGCTACGCCGACTCACGGCGGGCTCTCGCGTCGGGTCTCACCCGACGGACGATGCCTCGCGCGTCCAGGTCATCGCGCACGACTCGGGCGGCCATCATCAGGTCTGGGTCGCGCTGGATCGTCCGCGCCAGCCAGTCGATGTAGGACGGTTCGAAGGCGGCGATATCCCCGAGGCGATGGTCGTGGAACTTGCCGAAGGTGATCTCGACCGCTCGGGCGTCGCCGAGGGTGGGGCGAGCCGGGGGACGGAATCGCCGGACGCGTGCGCGGCGCAACGGGCCGTTCGGTTCGGAGGCGCGGGGTGGCTCGCTCCCGACCGCGTCATACCGTCGCGGTGGTTGGCCCGTCATGCGCAACGCGGGACCGGTCGTGGAGTTCCCCGGCCGGAAGGTGTCGGTTGTATCGAGTCGACCGGTGACGGGCCGCGTCGGCTTCGGAGGCGGGGGGCCGCCGCGCCGGGTTCGCGCGGCAGCCGTCGCGCCGGATCCCTCGTCGTCGTCCTCGCCGCCGCCATCGCCAGCCTCGCCCGCCCCCGGAAGGGCCCGACGGAGCCGCTCATAGGCCGCGTTGATCTCGGCCATCCGACTCGTCGCGAGGCGGACCGCCTCGGGGTCGTCGGCGGTCAGATCCGGATGGTTCGCCCGGGCGAGACGGCGCCAGGCCGAGCGAATCGCAGTCGCGCTGGCGCCGACCGGAACACCGAGCACTGCATGCGGACCGCGCCTGACCATCGGGCCAGTGTAGCGGCGAGGGCGGCGAGGGCGGCGACCTGCGGATCCGGGGGTGCTTGACAGTCTGGCCGCCGCTACGGTCCCCTATCGTCATGAACGCCCTCCGGATTGCCGGTCTGACCGTGGCGGCCATCACCACGCCGTTCGCGCTCGCGTACCGGTTTGCGCGCGTGTACCGCGAGCGCGCCGGCTTCCCGAAACCGACTCCGCCGCGGTTCGCGCCATCCGACGTCGGCCTGGCATTCGAGGAAACCACGGTCGAGACACCGGACGGCCTCGCTCTTCCGGGGTGGTTCATGCCGGCGCGCGACGGGCGTGCCGGGCCGGGCGTCGTGCTCGTGCACGGTTGGGAATCGGCCCGCGACCGGACGCTGCCCAATGCGCTCTTTCTGGTCGCCGCGGGCTTTCACTGCCTAGCCATCGAGATCCGCGGCCACGGGGTGAATGCACCGGAGCGCCTCCCGGTCAGCACGGGCGAGTTCGGGGTCGATGCCGGCGCCGCATTCGCGGCCATGCTCGCGCGGCCGGAGGTCACCGTCGGCGCGATCCTGGGTCACTCGATGGGCGCCGTAGGCTCGTTGCTGGCGGCCGCTGCCGACCCCAGGGTGGCCGCGGTCGTGGCCACGTCCACGCCCGCCGATCCCTATCGATTGACCCGCCAGACCTTCCGCCTGGCCCACCTGCCGATCCCCGATCCGGTGGCCTATCCCCTCGCCTGGATGACAACGCGCGTCTTCCTCAAGCCGCGGCATCACCGGCCTCGCGACATCAGCGCGTCCCGCGCGATCGCCGATTACGGCGGGCCGGTCCTGCTGATCCACGGAGCCGACGATCGGGTCGTGCCGGCCTCGCACCTGGACCGGCTCGACGCCGCGGCGCGCGCCGCGCGGGCCGGAACCGACAGCCGGGTCGAGCGGCTCGTCATCGCGGGCGGCCAGCACTCGTGGCTGTACGAATCGCCGGCCTATCGCGCGGCGATCGCCCGGTTCCTTGCGGAGGCGCTCGACGGGCCACTCGATCCCGACGAGGCAGCCGCGGTTGCCGTGGCCGTTGACGCCCGGCGGTTGCCCGACGCCGAGACGACGTTCAGCGCAATGGAAGGCGAACCCGGCGGCATCCGCACCCTCGCTCGGGCCGTGACGGCGCGCCGTCGCCGGAAGACGCCCATGCCTCCAGCTCCGGAGCCGACGCCGGCGATGTCCGAACCGGTCGCTCCTGTCGCCGGCAGCGACGGCGAGCGCTGACTTCGACGTGGACGTCGCCAGTGCGGTCCGGACGAAGCGCGCGATCCGCAAGTTCGAGGGCCGTCCCCTCGCGGAGAACGATCTGGAACGGATCCTCGACGCGGGCCGCCACGCATGGAGCTCCAAGAACCTCCAGCGCTGGGATTTCATCGTGTGCCGCAACCGCGAACATCTCGTGGCGCTGGCGGCCGTGGGGCCGGACGCCGGCCATCTTGCCGGCGCCGCCGTTGCGATCGCCCTGGTGACGCCCGACCCACGGGGACCCGACGCGCCCCTGTCGATCATCTTCGACCTCGGTCAGGCTGCAGCCAACATGTCGCTGGTCGCCTGGGAGCTCGGTATCGGCAGCGTCCCGGCGACCGTCTACGACCACGAGCTCGCGTCGCGCCTCCTGGAGCTGCCCCCCGACCGCCACTGCGAGTACCTGCTGTCCTTCGGCTATCCGGCCGACCCCGCGTCGCTCAGCGCGCGGCCGCGATCCGGCGGTCGCAAGGCGCTCTCGGCCATCGTCCACGACGAGGTCTGGTAACCGGCACGGGCCCGGCAGGCGTCAGCTGGTCGCCGGCCGATCTTCGTCGATCGTCTCCTCGATCGCTCCCGACCAGTCGATCTCGAGCGCAATCGCCGTGGAATCTCCAGGACCGGCCTCCGGGGCCGGAGCGCCGAGATCGAGATAGGCGGCGATGGCCGCGTCCAGGCCGATGTCGGCACCGGCACGTTCGGACAGGAACCACTTGTGCTCCATGGCGTCGCAGTACGCCTGGATCGGGTCGCGTTCGGCTCCGATGACCGGGGCCAGGCGGCCGATCGCCGGCCCAAGGACATCGCGGGCCCACCGCTCGGCTCCCGACTCTTCGCCGAGGTTGGCCTCGCCCGACCAGGCCAGCCAGGCGGCGTACTCGGCCAGGTCGTTCAGGAGCAGTCGCGCCTGGCCCTCCAGCGCGACGATACCGGTGCGGCGCCGGAGCTCGCGGGCATGGAAGTTCCGGTTCGAGACGGCGACGCGGAGCCGGACGGAACCGACGGAGACGAGGGGGTCGACGGAGATCTCGTCGATCGCGAAGCCCAGCTCGTTCAGGCGCCGGACGCGGCTGCGGATCGCGTGGCGGTCGCCGGCCGGCAATTCCGGCGTGTCGTGGAGTTCCCGCCACACGGCCCCGTACCGGTCGCGAACGGACTCCGCCGCGTCGATTGCGTCGTCGGCATTGTCCGGCCGGTGGTGGAGCGCGGCGAGGTCGGCCAGGCCGAATGCGACGTTCTCGACGAGGATGTCGAGGTCGTACACGCGCTGTCCGTCGGACAGGGACGGGTGCACTTCGGACGTCTCGGCATCCACGAGGAACGCCTGGATCAGGTCGCCATCACGCCGGAAGAGCGTGTTGGCCAGCGAGCAGTCCCCCCAGTAGACGCCGCCACGATGGAGGTCGACGAGCAGCCAGGCCATGGCGTCAAGGAGCCGATCGCGGTACCGACCGGGCCCCAGCGGGAAGCGGCCCAGGAGTCGCCGGTACTGGAGCGAGTGGGCCAGGTATTCGGTCGCCAGGATGGCCGTCCCGCTGGCCGGATTGGTCGCCAGTCCGGCCGGGATCACGGCGGGCAGGTGGGCATCCTCGAGGTGCCGAAGGACGGCGAACTCACGCTCCGCGACGGAGAGCGGCTCTTCCTTGAGCGCGTACAGCACCGTGCCCACCTCCACGAACCGGACGAGATGCCGCGACGGTCCGACGGGGAGCTCACGGAACGACAGGCGATCCCCCGGCCAGTCGGCGAGGGGCAGCTCCCAGGGCAGGTCGAGCAGCGCTTCGGCTCGCTCTCGCAGGCGCAGCCCGGGAAAGCCCGGCGTTACCGGCGCGAGCGGTTTCCCAGGGTCTCCTGGGAGCGCGCCCGTCAGAGTCGCTTGCGGAGGTACGCCGACACGGAGCCGTCGTAGCCGACCGCCTCGTACAGGCGGTGCGCCTCCGGCCGGTGGTGGCCGGCGGTGACCTCGATGAATGCGGCGCCGAGCTCCTGCCCGAAGCGTTCGGCCTCGCCCATGAGGCCATGTCCGACACCACGTTCGCGTACCCCGGGATCGACCACCAGGGCAAGGATCCGGACGATGCGATCGCCGTGCTCGAAGCGGGGCAGGGCGTGAACCGCGACGAAGCCCAGGACATCGCCACCCGACTCGGCAACGATGACCTGCGAGTCTTCGTCGGCAAACCGCGTCAGTCGCTCGACGATGTCGGACGGCCCCGCCGGATACCCCTCGTCGGTGAACAGGGATGCGATCCGCTCGGCGTCGTCGCCGCTGGCCCGGCGGTAGCTGATGGTCGGCGGTTCAGTCATCCAACGATGGTACCCGCTCGCGCCCGGCGGGGGCGCACGTCAGCCGCGCAGCAGCAGGTCTGGCACGGGGTCGCCGACGATGTCGAATCCGAGTCG
>JANNUK010000615.1:0-4079 GCA_031395155.1 Chloroflexota bacterium
CCATCAACTGGCGTGCCGAGCGACGCGTGCGCAATCCGGCTCCGGCTGCCGGCCTGGCGAGCTCGCTCCGGATCGGGATGGCGGCGGTGGACGCGGCTGCCGACGCGGTACTCGTCGTGCTCGGCGATCAGCCGCTGGTCCTTCCGGCGACGATCCAGGCACTCGTCGACGCCCCGCGCGAAGCAGCGCGAGCCGTCGTCCTGCCGCGCTACGCGAACGATCAGGGACGGAACCCGGTCCTGCTGCGCCGCGAGGCGTTCGGTTTAGTCGACGAAGCACGCGGCGATCGCGGGCTGGGCCCGGTGCTGGCCGCGCATTCCGACCTTGTCCAGGAGGTCCTTGTAGCCGGCGACAACCCCGACATCGACTCACGCGCCGATCTTGCGGCTCTCGTCGAGCGCGCCTGGGCCGATCGCGTCCGCGCCAATCGCGCGCAGGTGGATCGTCTGCGCGAGGTGCCGGACGGCAGGGACTTCTACGCGCCGGTCACGGGCCTCTTCCGGGCCGACCCACGTCGGACGGACGAGAGCGTCCTCGAGGTCCTGTGCGACCTGGCCCAACCTGACGAAACATGGCTCGACATCGGCGCCGGCGCCGGCCGCTACGCGCTGCCGCTCGCGCTCCGGGCGAAGCGCGTCATCGCCGTCGATCCGTCGCACGGGATGCTCGACACGCTCCGAGAGGGGATGGCCGAGCACGGCATCGCGAACGTCACGGTGCTGGAAGGTCGCTGGCCACCGACCCCGGGCGACCCGCTGACGGAAGCCCTCGGCCCCTTCCCGGTCGCCGATATCGCGCTCATCGCCCACGTTGGCTATGACGTCGAGGCGATCGGCCCGTTCCTCGACGCCATGGAGTCGTCCGCGCGGCGCCTCTGCGTGGCGATCCTGATGGAGCGCCAGCCCGCCTCCATGGCGGATCCGTGCTGGCCGCTCGTCCACGGCGAGGCCCGCATCTCCCTGCCGGCCCTCCCGGACTTCGTGGAGCTTCTTCGGACGCGTGGCCGCGATCCCGGCGTGCGGACAATGGAGCGCGAGACGCGCAAGTTCGCATCGCGCGACGAACTCGACGGGTTCCTGCGGCGGCAGCTCTGGATCGGCGAGGACGGCGAGAAAGCCGGTCGCTTCGGGGCCGCCGTCGATGACCTCCTCGTCGAAGGCGCCGACGGCACCGTCTCCCTGCGCGGGATCGAGCCGATGGCGATCGGCGTCGTGACGTGGGAGCCCTCGGACTAGCCGGGAACCGGGCGGATAGCCCACAACCGGCGACATCACCCAGGTGCACCCCTCGCGTCCGAACGCGTCGTGACCTCCCGGCGACCTTACGGAGCCCTTACATCTCCGTGTGTCCCGATGGTGGAGCGAGGGCGCGCTCCTGCGGCACGGTGGCAACGTCGAACCGGCCGTCTCCGGTCGACAGGCCCATCGAACCGCAAGGGGAGAACCTCGAAGATGACCGTCACCGGGCCGATCCTCCGATTCGCCGGCACGACGCTTCTCGTCATCGCCGTCACGGGCTGCGGCGGGATCGACCGAGCGAACCGGGGGACCGGAGCTGCCTCGGACGCGGAACCAGCGGCCGCCAGCTCCGACGAATCTCTGGAGAGCCTGCTCGACCTCGATGCCGCCGCGGACGAGGAATTGTCGTCCGAACTCGACGCCTGGCTCGCCGACTCCGAACTGAATACCCTCGCTGCCGCCGCGGACGAGGAAGGCTCCGCTCCCGGCTCCGCCGGAAGCTCGGCCCCGTCCGGCGGGGTTCCCACCTCGCCGACCCCTTCGCCGCTGCCCCCGTTCGACGCCGGCTCGTTGGCCGATCTCGACGCCGCCCTGTCCACCCTCGACGACGCACTTGGAGCCGGTGAACCCGGCTCGGAAGGGAACCTGCCATGAATCGACTGCTCACCCGCATCCTGTCAGTTGGTCTCGCCGGCCTGATCCTGGCCGCCACGGCCGCCCCGGCTCTAGCCGCCGAGGAGCCGGCCCGTGACCCGTCCGCCCTGAGCGACGGCCGCTGCGCCGAGGCGTGGCGTGCCTTCAGCAACGACCCGACGATCGCCGAAGGGATCACCCTCGGCGACTGCGAGATCGATCGCCGCATCGACGATCTCGGCAAGGTCCGGGCTCGAGTCGTCGGATCCAGCGTCATGACAGAGGGCCACAAGACCACGGTCCTGCGGATCATCGACGGCACCACCAAGGGTCTCCGGGAGCTCCGGGCCGAGATCCACGGCGACACCAGTCTCGCTGAGCTGACGGCAGACCTGCGCCGCATCGCCCACGACTTCCGCGTGTATGTACTCGTCATCCCGCAGGTGCACCTGACGAACGCGTCCGATGCCGTGATGGCCATCGGCAAGCGCTTCGACGCCTTCGATGCAAAGGCCACCGGCTACATCGAACGCGCCCAGGAGGCGGGCTACGACACGACGAAGGCCGAGGAGGCCCTCGCCTCGATGAACCGCCACGTGGCGGCTGCCGAGGAGCTTGTCGATGGTCTCGCCGACAAGATCCTCACGCTCACGCCGGCCAACTGGAATGACGGGACGGCCAAGCCGATCCTCGACGAGGCGCGCCGCGACCTCCGCGAGGCGCGCGAGCTGCTCCGTCAGGCACGTGCCGATGCCAAGGCGGTTCTGGAGGCGCTGCGCGCTCTCCGCGACTGATCGCCCACGACTCCACCGGGAGCGCCCGGGCCCGCGTCGGCGGGCCCGGGCGATGCCTGTCTGTGGGCCGTCAATGTGCGGCGACCACTGATTCGGCACGCGCGATGAATTCCTCCTGGCTGAAGTCGCAGAGATATCCGACGAGCGCAACCTCGCCGTCGCGGAGCGGCCACACCGTCGCGGAGCGGCTACACGAGGACGAGCTCGCCCGTCGGGACGTGGCGGTTCAACACGGCCAACGCACCGTTCGCGTCGAGCGGGGGCTGGATCGCGTCGCCGGTGACGTTGACCAGCCTGGAGAACGTCTGGTACAGGTCCACAGCGCTGTCGCCGCCGTCCATGACTTGGTGGCGCCATTCCTGACTTGGTGGCGCCATTCCTGCCAGACGCTACTCACCGAAGCCTTAGACTCGGAACGAGCGCCGCACTCGTGCCACATGTACGGCTTTTCGAGCATCCGGCAGGATCCGCGCCTCGCCTCCCGCACGACGCGTCGCCCAGCGGCCGACCGAATCCAGCCTGGCGCTCTGCAGGCTGTCGTCTGTCAGGAACGAGCTTCGGCCCCCGCGCGGGGGCCGCGCGGGGGGCCACCGGCGCGGGGCGCGATTGTCGTTGACGGCGAAACGACCTCGGCCTATCCTCGACGGGTACCCCGAAAGCCCCGAGACCGCAGGTCATTCGCCCGACTCGCGACCCCGACCATCGGCCCCGAGACTGCCACCGTCACGAGCTGCGCTGGCCGCAGATAGACGAGCCAGTCGCCGCTCTCGTTCGAAGATGAGAGGAGGCGGGCGCGTGATCCCAGCGGTATTCGACTACGTCAGGCCGGCGGATCTCGACGAGACCCTCGCGATCCTGCGGGATCGCCAGGGCGAGGCCAAGCTGCTGTCCGGAGGCTACAGCCTCCTGCCCCTCCTCAAATTGAGACTCGCCCAACCCGAGTTGCTCGTCGACCTCCGCGACGTGAGCGGGCTCGACGGCATCGTCCACACCGACGACGACATTCGGATCGGTGGTCGCGTGACCCACAAGCGGATCCAGGAGGACGAGGGCCTCGCTCGATCGCTTCCGATCATGCGCGAGGCGGCCGCCGGGATCGGCGACCCGCAGGTCCGCAACTGGGGCACGATCGGCGGATCGGTCGCGCACGCGGACCCATCGTCGGATTGGCCGGCGGTGCTCCTCGCGCTCCGTGCCTCCGTCGTCCTGCGCAGCGCCGTCGGCGAGCGGGTCCTCCCGGCTCGCGGCTTCTTCCTCGACACGTTCGTCACCCAGATCGAACCGACCGAGGTCCTGACGGAGGTGCGGATCCCGCATCCGGCCCGGAACGGCGGCGGCGCCTACAAGAAGCTCGAACGCCGCGCCGGCGACTTCTCGACGGTCGGCGTCGCGGTCCAGCTCGCGATCGGGGACG
>JANNUK010000443.1:0-3688 GCA_031395155.1 Chloroflexota bacterium
GTAGCGGGTACATCTCTCACGCTGCCACTCGGCTGGTCGGGCCGGTGGGACATCCACGAGACCCTGCGCAAGGCCTACGTGACGGTTACCGGCCGCTGATCCACCGATCCGCGGGGGCGCGGCGCGGGGCGGGGTGGGCCCGAGGGTCGGCCCCTCATCCAAAGTCCGCTATCGCGGGCGTTCGAGTCGCGCGTCCGGGCGTCGGGCGAAACGCTCGCCGGGGAGCGGACTGAACTGACCGGGTCGTTGCGCGGGGTCGCCGTTGGGCCGTGCCGGCCGCCCCGGCCGAGGCCCGCCGTGCTGGACGTGCGGCGCGCCGTGGGCCGCCGGCTGATGCCGAGGTCCGGGTCGGTTGGGCGCCGCAGCCGGCACCCGATACGTTGGCGACCCGACTGGGCGATACGCCACACCCGGTGTGGAACGAACGGCGGTCGATTGTGCCGGTCGGCGGCGCGGCCCGGAACCCGACCGCTGCTGATGGCCGGCCGTCCGGAGCAGGATGGGCTCCGGTCGGGTCCTGGGATCAGGTTCGAACCCGGCCACGGTCTCCGCATCGATTCGCCGCCCGAGCAATCCTTCGATCTCGCCGAGCAACTTGAGCTCGTCGACGCAGACGAGCGAGATTGCGTCGCCCTCCGACCCGGCGCGTCCAGTTCGGCCAATCCGATGGACGTAGTCCTGGGCGACCATCGGCAGCTCGTAGTTCACGACGTGCGGCAGCGCGTCGATGTCGAGGCCGCGCGCGGCAACCTCGGTTGCAACGAGGAGCGCCACGCGTCCGGCCTTGAAGTCGTTGAGGGCGCGGACGCGTTGCGACTGGCTGCGGTTGCCATGAATCGCGGCTGCCCGGATTCCGTCCATCTCGAGCTGCTGGGCCAGTCGGTTCGCACCGTGTTTGGTGCGGGTAAACACGAGCGCCTGGTCGATCCGGCCGCTGTTCACGAGGTGCGACAGGAGGTGGCGCTTGCGCTCGCGGTCGACGCGGATGACGACCTGGCGAACGAGCTCGGTCGGCGTGTTCCGCGGCGAGACGTCCACCTGGGCCGGATCGCGCAGGAGGCCGGTCGCCAGTTGCCGGATGTCGTTGGAGAACGTGGCCGAGAAAAGCAGCGTCTGTCGGGCGGTCGGCACGAGCGCGACGACGCGCCGGATGTCGCGGATGAAGCCCATGTCGAGCATTCGATCCGCCTCATCGAGGATCAGGACCTCGAGTCGCGACAGGTCGATGGTCCGTTGTTCGATGTGGTCGATGAGACGCCCGGGTGTGGCCACCACGATTTCGACGCCGCGGCGAAGCGCGCGGTACTGCGGCTCGTAGCCGACGCCACCGTAGATCGCGACGGATCGGGCGGGGTGATGCGCCCCGTAGGTTCGAACGGCCTCCTCCACCTGGAGCGCGAGTTCGCGCGTCGGGACGAGGACGAGGACCCGAACCGGCGTGGCCGGGCGGCCTCGAGCAGGAGAACCGGCGGAAGCGGGTTCGCCGGCGATGGCTCGCTCGCGCAGTCCTTGGAGGATCGGCAGAACGAAGGCGGCGGTCTTGCCGGTGCCCGTCTGGGCGCCGGCGAGCACGTCGCGGCCGGCCAGGACAAGCGGAATCGCTGCGGCCTGCACGGGCGTCGGGGTGACGTACCCCTGGTCGGCAACGGCACGGAGAAGTTCGGGCGACAGCCCGAGACGATCGAAAGTCATGAGTAGACAGAGCTCCTGAGGGCCCTCCCGTCGCAGCGGGGCCCGGTCAGGGCATGGTCTGTTCGGGATCGACGATCGATGGACCGGGGCGCTGACCGGAGCGCCCATCGAGCACGAGAGAGCCGGAGCGTACTCGATAACGGACGATCCCGCTTGGTCCGACGTCGCGGTGGTTCCGAAATTGCTCCCACCTCGACCCAACCAACCCCGCACCCCATGGCGTAGATAGAGTGTGCTGACGATGGAGCAGGACGCCGCCGGCCTGATTGCGAGCGCGTCGCCCGACGCGTTCGGCACGTGGGTACGACCCCATCTCGCGGCCATCACGCGGCTTGCCGCCCGCCTCGCACCTCCAGGGGAACGCGACGACGTGATCCAGGAGGCGCTGGCGCGTGCGTGGTCGAAGTGGTCCCTCTTCGATCCGGCCCGTGGGACGCCGTCCAGCTGGCTACTCGCGATCACCGCCGACCAGGCTCGGCGTGCTCGCCGGCGCCATCGACCCTGGCCGCTCGGGGAACGGGTCGCGCGGGTGCGTCCGATCGACGACCGCCTGGATCTCGAGTACGCGATCGCGCGGCTGCCGAAGCGTCAGCGGCTGGCCGTCGACTGCTTCTACTTCGCGGGACTGTCGGTGACGGAAACCGCGGTTGTGATGGGCTGCGCCGAGGGCACGGTGAAGTCCACCCTGTCCGACGCCCGCGAACGCCTGCGAATCATGGTGGAGGTGCGTGATGGATGAATTCGATCAGCGCCTGCGCGGCGCCGGGGAATCCTGGCGGGACGCCCAGGCAGAGCCGCCATCGATCGAGACCGTCCTCGCCGGGCTGCATCACACCCCAGGACGGAATCGACCCGGACTCCGTCAATTCGTCGCGCTGACCGCGGCCGCCGGCCTCGTTGCCGTCCTGGCCGTGGCTCTCGGACCGATCCTGCTCCCGCGTGATGCAGGCCCGGGCACGACCCCTGAGCCGGTCGCTCTCTACTTCGTCAATGTCGATGGCCCCGACGTGACCATTCTCATTGCCGATCGGGTCGTCGCGGACGTGCCGTGCGGTGCATCGACGACGCTGGCAGCCGGCGGGGATCTGCCCCCGCTACCGTGGTCCGTGGTCGTTCGCGCGTCAGACGGTGAGGTGATCGGTTCGCCCGAGATCGTTGGACCACTGCCGAGGTCGCTCCTGATTCGCGGCCGGCACGTCCTCACCGGCGGGTGGCCAATCAAGATCGGTGGGGCTCCGTCACCACTCGATGACCCGTGCGGGCGAGGACCCTCCGCGTCGCCGGTGTCGACACCCTCGACAAGCCCATCCTCTTCTCCGTCGATCGGAGAAGCGGTGTCGGCCGAAGCGGTCGACGGTCAGTTCAGGCTTGTCCTCGAACTCCCGAAGACCGTCTGGACGACCGAGGAATCGATCTCCGGCGAGGCGCGCCTCGAATACGCTGGTCCGGGGACGGCTCAGCTTCATGGATCTGGGTCGGGGCTGCTCGGCTTCGGCGTCAGGGAGGGATTCGGGACTAGGCAGCTCGGTCCGGGCCGGCAGTTCGATTGCGCGGCCTATGAGATCTCGAGCGAACGACCCCAGGTGAGCCCGCTGACCAAGTCCGGCGGCTGGGATGCAGGCGACCCGAGTGCAGCCTTCTACCAGGCGTTCTTCGCCGACCCGCTCTACCGGCTGCCGGCCGGAGAGTGGTTCCTCAGCGCGTACGCCTCCTTCATCGACGGAGAGTGCGGCGTTCCCGTGCACGAACTCGAGGTGACGATTCGGATCCGGGTCGTGCTACCTGTCACGGATCCGGATGGCGCGATCCGGTTATGGCCGGCTCCGGCCGACCTCGGCTGCGACGCGATCCTGGCGCCCTATCGCTCGTTCACGATCCGGATCGACCCAACGGCGGTGGACCAGGTCTGGGCGATTACGGACCGTGGCGTCCGGCTGTGGACATCCTGGGCCCCCGGGTTTCAGGGAGGGAACGCTACGGATCCGGTGATCCGGGG
>JANNUK010000020.1:0-7385 GCA_031395155.1 Chloroflexota bacterium
GCTCGACTACATCCGCGATCTCGGCGTGACGGCGATCTGGATCCTGCCGTTCTACCCATCGCCACTCCGCGACGACGGCTACGACATCGCCGATTTCACCGGTGTCCATCCGAGTTACGGCAATCTGCGCGACGTCAGGGCCTTCATCCGCGGGGCCCATGCCCGCGGCCTTCGCGTGATCACGGAACTCGTCTGCAACCACACGTCCGACCAGAATGAGTGGGTCCAGAAGGCTCGCCGGGCCAAACCCGGCAGCGCCGCCCGCGACTTCTACGTCTGGAGCGACACGCCGGACCGCTACGCGGATGCGCGGATCATCTTCACCGACACCGAGACGTCCAACTGGACCTGGGACGCCGTGGCCGGCGCCTACTACTGGCACCGCTTCTTCTCGCACCAGCCGGACCTCAACTTCGATAACCCGGCGGTCCACGACGCGGTCATCAAGGCGATGGACTTCTGGCTCGCGATGGGCGTGGACGGGCTGCGCCTTGACGCCATCCCGTACCTCTACGAGCGCGAGGGCACGCACTGCGAGAACCTGCCCGAGACCCACGCATTCCTGAAGAAGCTGCGCAGGCACGTCGACCGAGCGTTCCCCGGCCGGATGCTCCTGGCCGAAGCGAACCAGTGGCCCGAGGATTCGGTCGAGTACTTCGGTGACGGCGACGAGTGCAATATGGCGTTCCACTTCCCGGTCATGCCGCGGATGTTCATGGCCGTGCGGATGGAGGACCGCCTCCCGATCGTCGACATCATGGAACAGACGCCGGCCATCCCAGGCAACGCCCAGTGGGCAATGTTCCTCCGCAACCACGACGAGCTGACGCTCGAGATGGTCACCGACGAAGAGCGCGACTACATGTACCGCGCGTATGCCCACGATCCGCAGATGCGGATCAACGTCGGGATCCGCCGCCGGCTCAGCCCGCTTCTCGGCAACAACCGCCGCCGGATCGAGCTGATGAACGGGCTCCTCTTCTCGCTTCCGGGAACGCCGGTGCTCTACTACGGCGACGAGATCGGCATGGGCGACAACGTCTTCGTCGGCGATCGAAACGGCGTGCGCACCCCGATGCAGTGGAACGGCGACCGCAACGCCGGCTTTTCGAGCGCGAACCGCCAGCAGCTGTATCTGCCGGTCATCGTCGATCCCGAGTACCACTACGAGGCCGTCAACGTCGAGGTCCAGCAGGCCAACCCGCAGTCGCTGCTGTGGTGGACGAAGCGGCTCATCGACCTGCGCAAGCGGCACCCGGCCTTCAGCCGGGGGACGCTCGAATTCCTCCATCCCGAGAATCACCGGATCCTCGCATTCGTCCGGCGCTTCGAGGACCAGGTCATCCTGGTGGTCGCGAATCTGTCGCGCTTCGTCCAACCGGTCCAGCTGGACCTGTCGGCGTTCGCGGGCAACACGCCGATCGAGCTCATGGGCCGGGTCGACTTTCCGGTCGTCGGCGAGGACCCGTACGTGTTGGCTCTCGGCCCGCACGCCTTCATGTGGTTCACGCTTGAGGCGCCGGCGACGGACGATGGAGCTGCCGGGGGAGGCGGGACCGATGAGCTGCCGGTCCTTCCGGCGGCAGGCTCCGTAGTCGAGCTGCTGGATGGTGCCCGATCGGCGGCCGTCGTTGCCGTCCTGACCCGCTGGATCCGCGATCGACGCTGGTTCCGGAGCCGGACGCGGCGCATCAAGGGGTTCACGGTCCGGGATGTCGTGCCGGTTCCCGTGGGCGACCGATCGGCCGCCGTGCTTTTGGCCGAGGTCGCCTACACGGAGGGCGATCCCGAGCTGTACCTCATCCCGCTGACGACGATGTCCGCGCGCGACGCGGCACCGATCCTCGACGCGAGCCCCCACGCGGCGCTTGCCCGGATCGCGCCATCGACCGGGCGGCGGACCGCGAGCCTGTTGGTGGATGCGACCCTGGACCCGGCGTTCATGACATCGCTCCTCGACGCCATCGGTGGCAAGAAGCGTCTCCGCGGCCGGGCCGGCGAACTGGCCGGCAAGCCCGAGAAGTCGTTCCGGTCCGTCGTCGGCGGGGATCGGAAGGCCCTCACGCCCACCCCGATCCGCGGTGAGCAGAGCAACAGCTCGATCATCTTCGGTGATCGGGCCATCCTGAAGCTCTACCGCGTCACCCAACCCGGCGTCAACCCGGACCTGGAGGTCGGCCGCGTCCTGACCGAGCGCGGCTTTGCGCAGACGCCGGTCATTGCGGGATCGATGGATTACCGGCCCGATCGAGGACCGGCGATGACCGCCGTGCTCGTGAACGCCTTCGTGCCCAACCAGGGCAACCTGTTCATGCACACCCTCGACGAGCTGCGCGGCTTCTTCGAGCGCGCTGCGGCCGAGCCGCGCCGGGCCGACGGCCAGGGGCTGGATCCGGCCAACCTGATCGTAGCCTCGGGTGGGGCGCCGCCCCAGGACGTCCGCGACGCGGTAGGCGCCTATCTCGAGACGGTGCGACTGGCCGGGATCCGGACCGGGGAGCTGCACGTGACGCTCGCCACGGCGGGAAACGATGCGGCGTTCAAGCCGGAGCCATTCGGCGAGCTGTACCAGCGGTCGTTGTACCAGTCGATCGGTGGGTCGACACGGCGCAGCCTCGACCTCCTCGAGCGCCGACAGGGCGCCCTGCCCGAGGAGGCTGTGGCCGATGCCGCCCTCGTGCTCGAGCGACGCGGCGCCATCGACGTCCGGCTGCGCGTGCTGCTCAACCACAAGTTCGGCGGCATGCGCATCCGGACGCACGGCGACCTGCACGCCGAGCAGATCCTGCACACGGGCCGCGACCTCATCATCATCGACTTCGAGGGCGAGCCGACGAAGCCGCTGAGCGAGCGACGCCTGAAGCGCTCCGCCCTGCGTGACGCGGCCGGGATGCTGCGCTCGTTCCACTATGCGAGCTACGGCTCGCTGTTGCGACCCGAGATGGGGGCCGAGATCCGGCCCGAGGACGTCGACGCACTCGATGGCTGGGTCCGGACCTGGAACCGCTGGGTGGGCGCGACGTTCCTGGCCGGCTATCGCGAGGCGACCGTCGGGGCCTCATTCCTGCCCTCGGACGACGGGGACTGGGCGGCCCTCCTCGACGCGTTCCTGCTCGAGAAGGCCTGCTACGAGCTGACGTACGAGCTGAACAACCGACCGGGTTGGGTGGCCATCCCGATCCGCGGGATCCTGCAGCTGCTCGGCGGGTGAAAGAGCGCCCAGCCGCGGCCGGCCTCCGCGTCGCCCGCCCCGCCCAGGCCCGCTACGGGATCGATGCCGCCCCAACCGGCCGGCGTGGCGACGTCGGGCTGGCAGATGGCGCGACAGCGCGAACGGTGGCGGCCCAGATGAACGCGTTGCGACCGCCCGGAGGGGCATCCGTGCAGGCCGGGGATGTCGCCGCGCTCAGCCTGCTCCACGAGATCGCCCACCTGCTCGTCGAACGCTTCGAGGAGACGGCCGTCCCGCGGGCGCGGGAACGCGCCGTCGAGGGACTCCGAGCCAGTCTCGGACGTGACGGCGACCGCGTTCTCGATGCGTTCGCGAAGAGCTTCCCCGCCCGGCTCAAGGAGCCGGAAGACGCAGCGAGCATCGTGGGCGAGTTGATTCTCACGCGCCTCGCGAACGAGAACCCGGCACTGGGGCCGCTGCGCGAACTCGTCGATGACGCCCCGCTCGCCCGGTCTCCCGCGTACGGTCGCGCGGTCACGGAGCTGGAGGCGCTGCTCGTCGCAGCGGGGCCGGTTCCCGGTGCCGGCGACGACGGACGGGCGGCCGACAATCTCCTCGACCTGCTGCGAGCGCCGGCCCGCCACGCCCCGACGTCGCTGGCCGGTCAGCTGCGCTACATCCGGGAGAACTGGCCGGCACTCCTCGGCGACAACCTGGGTGGGCTGCTGGATCGCCTCGACGTCGCGCTCGGTGTGCTGGCCGAGGAGGAGCGCGGACTCCATCTGCGCTTTGGTGGTGGTGGCGGTGGTCCGGGCAAGCTGCGCGAGGGTCCGGAGTTCGTCGGGCTGGACGCCGAAGTGGAGCGGTTCAGCAGCGATTCGGACTGGATGCCGCGGCTCGTCCTCATGGCGAAGGCCACGTATGTCTGGCTGGACCAGCTCTCGAAACGCTACCAGCGCGACATCGGGACCCTCGACGCGATCCCCGACGAGGAGCTGGACCGGCTTCGCTCGTGGGGCATCACGGGCCTCTGGCTCATCGGCCTGTGGCAACGCTCGCAGGCGTCGGAGACGATCAAGCGCCGCCGCGGCAACCCCGACGCCGTTGCGTCGGCCTATTCACTCGATGACTACCGGATCGCCGACGACCTCGGCGGCGAGGACGCCCTGGAGAACCTGCGCGACCGGGCGTGGCATCGTGGGATCCGACTCGCGAGCGACATGGTCCCCAACCACATGGGCATCGACTCGCGCTGGGTGGTCGAGCACCCCGATTGGTTCCTGTCGGTGCCCGAGCCGCCGTACCCGGCATACACCTTCAGCGGACCGGACCTGTCGCCCGACGGACGCGTCTCGATCGTCCTCGAGGACCACTACTGGGACGCCACGGAAGCGGCGGTCGTGTTCAAGCACCACGATCATGCGTCGGGCGTGAGCCGCTACATCTATCACGGCAACGACGGGACCAGCTTCCCCTGGAACGACACGGCCCAACTCGACTTCATCAAGGCTGAGGTCCGCGAACAGGTCATCCGGACGATCCTCGCCGTCGCTCGTCGGTTCCCGGTCATCCGCTTCGATGCCGCAATGGTCCTCGCGCGCAAGCACGTCGAGCGGCTCTGGTGGCCGCAGCCGGGGGCCGGCGACGGCATCCCCTCGCGCGCCGAGCATGCGATGCGCAAGGCGGCGTTCGACAAGCTGATGCCGAACGAGTTCTGGCGCGAGGTCGTCGATCGGGTGGCCACCGAGGTCCCCGACACGCTGCTCCTGGCCGAGGCGTTCTGGCTCCTCGAGGGCTATTTCGTGCGGACGCTCGGGATGCACCGCGTCTACAACAGCGCGTTCATGCACATGCTCCGCGACGAGGACAACGCGGGGTATCGGAAGGTCATCCGCGAGACGCTCGAATTCGACCCGGAGATCCTCAAGCGCTACGTGAACTTCATGAGCAACCCGGACGAGGAATCCGCGCTCGAACAGTTCGGGTCCGGCGACAAGTATCTCGGCGTGGCCACGCTGCTGATGACCCTGCCCGGCCTGCCGATGTTCGGCCACGGCCAGGTGGAGGGCTTCACCGAGAAGTACGGGATGGAGTTCCGCCGTGCCCGACTCGACGAGCGGCCCGACGAGGGTCTGGTCGCGCGCCACGAGCAGCAGCTCTTCCCTCTCGTTCATCGCCGCCCGATGTTCGCCGAGGCCCACGATTTCCTGCTGTACGACCTGGTCCGTGACGACGGGTGGGTGGACGAGAACGTGTACGCCTACTCGAACGGGATGGGCGAGAACCGCTCGCTGGTCGTCTTCCACAACAGGTTCGGCGACACGGCGGGGACGATCCGCGAATCCGTGCCGTTCGCTGTCAAGCAGCCCGACGGGTCGAAGATCCAGGCGCGCAGGTCCCTGGCCGATGGGTTGGGAATCTCCACGGATCCCGATGTCCTGATCGGCTTCCGCGACGAACGCCACGGCCTCGAGTACCTGCTCCCGGCGGCTCGACTTCGCAAAGACGGGCTGCGCCTGACCCTCGACGCCTATCGCTGCCACGTGCTCACCGGCTTCCGCGAGCTGCGCGACTCCCCGGAGCAGCCGTGGGGCCGAGTGGCCGCCGAGATCGGCGATCGGGGCGTACCCAGCCTGGACGACGCATTGCGAGACGTCGAGCTGGCGCCGGTCCATGACGCGCTTCGCGCCGCGGTGGTGGATCCGGGACGGCTGCCGGAGCTCCTGCAGGTTGTCCAGGCCGTGGCACCCGCTGCTACCGCGCGGCCGGCGAAGACCGATCGACCTTCGAAGGCCACCTCTCGTCGTCGCCTCGTTGCAGACCCGACGATTGACCGCCGTGCCGCCATCGCCTCGCTGGCGCCTCACCCGCGCACCGCGGCAGTCCTGGACGCCTGGTCCGTCCTCGAACCGGTCGTCGCAGCCTTCGGTTCGTCCGTGTTCGCCGACCTCCGCCTGGGCGGACCGCTCGACCGCGCCCTCGCCGAGCGCCATGGCCTTGATGCGGGATCCGCGCACGACATCGGTTGGGATGGCGCGATCCTGGTCGCAGCGATGGCCGCGCCGGCTGCCCCCGACCGTGCGCGACTCGCCGCCTGGCTCGCCGACCCGACCGTCCGCGCCGGGCTCGATGTCCACGTGTGGGAGGGCGTCGAGTACCTCGACGGTGACGCCTTCGCCGCAGTCACCGATCGGGTGGCTCTCGCCGAGATCGCCGACGGCGCGATGCCGCGCACCGCCCGAGCGCGCGCCGCCCGACTCCGGCGGGCTGCGGATGCCGCCGGGTCCGGCGTAGAGGCGCTCTTCCGGACGACGAAGCGCAGCGGCTCGCGATCAGCGCCCAGGGCCTGACCCGGGCCTTCAAGCGAGTTCCTGCGGCGCTGTTGATTGGCCACTCCTTCGGGAAGACGAATCCGGCCGGCTCCGTAGGCATCCACGCGCCCCTCTTCCCGAGGGACCGAAGAGATCGAGAAGCCGGCCCACCGGGCCGGCTTCTCGGATTCCGCGCCGCCCTCAGTCGAAGGGAGGGACGAATGCCGCCGGTTGCTGGACGGGGCCGTCGTGAGGGGCAACGAGTAACTCCCGTAGCAGTGGCATCGGCGGCGCGCCGTGCGCGATGCACGCCTCGAGGTGGTCGCGATAGGTGAAGCTGGGGGTCTCCCCGAAGCCGCCGACGAGCGGCGGGTCCGGCACGGCCCGGGAGCCGTCCGGATCATCGGCCGTGGCGGCGGCGCGGCGTCGGACCGCCAGCTCGAGATCCCAGAAGCCGATCGAGCCGACGAAGTAGGTCGACAGCTGGGTCGAGGTCAGGCGAGCGCGGCGGTACTTGTTGCGGGCCTCCGCATCCTCCTGGAAGCCGCCTTCGACCATGAGCGACACCGCCTCGTCCTCGCCGATCCCATCGACATGGACGCGGACGTCGAGGATCGCGTTGATCGCCGCCCGCAGGTAGAACTTCCAGTGGACCAAGGCGAGCGCGGGGTCGTCGGCCCCGTATCCCCGATCGATCATCACCTGTGTCACGTAGCACGCCCAGCCTTCGGCGAAGACGCCGCTCCAGAACACGCCGCGGGCCAGCGACGGACAGCGATTGCCGTGCACACACTGGAGGTAGTGGCCGGGGACCGCCTCGTGGATGGTCAGGACGCGGATCTGGCGGTCGTTCATCTCGCGCAGCCACGACTCGCCCTGCTCCGCGGTCCAGTCGTCGGGGA
>JANNUK010000032.1:0-7807 GCA_031395155.1 Chloroflexota bacterium
GGTGCCTCGATCCTGATGGGCATCGCGGTGGTGTTCGCGACCGTCGTCCCGACGGTGTCACCCACGCAGTCACCCGTGACGAGACCACCCGTGAGCATCTCGTCGGGATACCTGGTATCCGTGCCAGAGCTGCTCGCCCGGGCCGATCTGGCGCGGGCCGGCGAACAGCCGTACGCCGACGCCGTCGCCGACCTCATGGTGGATGCCGAGCGCCTCCTTGGTCACGTCGCCCAGCCGATTCAGCCGCTGCTCATCGAGGATGACGGCGGGATCTTCGAGGCCGATGGGACCGCCGCGTACGGGCTCGCCATCGCGTTCCGGATCAGCGCTGACGAACGGTACGGGAGCCATGCCGCCGACATCCTCAGGGCCTGGGTAGGCGCCGTGTCGGCCGTCGTCGACACGTGCCCGAACTCAGGCGACTGCCACACGACCCTCATCGTCAGCCGCCTCGGCGCCGCATTCGTCTTCGCGGCGGACCTCCTCGAAGGCGCGTCGTTCTGGACGACCGCCGACCGCGTCGAGCTCGCCGACTGGCTGCAGCGGATCATCCTTCCCGCCGCCTCGGAGCGGATCAACAACTGGGGAGACGCCGGGACGTTGCTCCGGGTGGCGGTCACCGACTTTGTTGGCGACGACGCGGGGTTCGCGCGGGCGCTGAATCACTGGCGTGGACTGATGGACCTGGTCCAGGCTGATGGGTCGATTCCCGAGGAGGTTCGCCGCGGATCGCTGGGCCTCCAGTACACGCAGGAGGCGCTTCAGTACAAGATCGCCGTTGCCGAGATCGCCGGGCGTCGCGGGATCGATCTCTGGTCCTACAAGGGCAGCGCAGGGGGCACGCTCCGTGCCGCAATGGACACGCTCGCACGCTACTGGTTCGCACCTGGCGACTGGCCGTACGGCACCGACGAGATCGTCGTGCCGCGCCCCGGCGCGGTCTGGGAGCTCGCGTACTCGCGCTGGCTGGAGCCGGCCTGGGTCCCCATCGTCACCGCCCGTCGACCGTATGGCGATCTCGGCCACTCCGCGCTGCGCTGGACGACGCTGACCAATGGAATCCCGGCCACGCTCGTGGCCGGGCCGATGTCGTCGCCGAGTCCCGAGCCGACTCCATCGGCATCGCCCCCACCGCAGGTCGCGTCCGATCCTCGGTTGCGCCTCGCTTCGGTCCCGATCGATGGGCGCGTCGAGGTCGGCCTGGCATGGCCGCTGGCACGTTCGGATGGAGCGGGCGAGATCGCCATCCGGATCGAGATTTCGCCCGACGGCGGGGCATTCGAAGCGGTCGCCGCGTCAACGCCCGCCGGGCGGGAAGTCGTGGTGGTGTTCCCCGTCGGCCCGACGGTCCGGATGCGCGCTGCCGTCCTCGACCTGAGCGGTACGCCGATGGCGTGGGTCGACGGGCCGTCCGTCGTGGTGCGGATCCACGACGACACCGACCCCGCGTTCAGCTTCGCCGGGGCATGGTCGGCGGCGGGGTTCGCCGACTATGTGGGCGGTAGTGCCGCCTCATCGTCGACGGCCGGTGCCACGGCCACGGTGACGGTGGACGCGTATGCCGCGATGGTAGTTGGTCCGGTGGGAGCCACACGCGGGCTGGTCGGCGTGTCGATCGATGGCGCGGATGCCGGGGACGTCGACCTCCGGGCACCGAAGTTCGATCCCGCAACGCCGGTGGTCACCGTTTCGTGGTCGTCGGCGGGGCAACACACCATGCTGCTGGAGGTCCGCGGCGCCCCCGCGGCTCGGCCCACGGTCGGGCTCGACGCCGTCATCACGATCGAGGCCGCCCGGTGACGGGCCCGCTACCCCTCGAGCCGCGGTTTCCAGACCAGGTACAGGAGGACCGCCGTGGCCGCAATCACGAAGGCCGGCGAGACCGTGCCCTCGACCGGGTCGGGCACCAGGTCGCCGAGCTGCGTCAGCACGACGACAGAACCAACCAAACCCGCCGCAAGGCCGACGACGATGACGGCCACGTAACCGCGCTCGTGGGCCGCATGGCCGCCCCGATCGAGGAGGCGCAGGACGATGGTCAGCCCGAGGACGACCAGCACCCCGAGCTGAAGGTTCTGCACACCAGGATGATACGGCTGGGCCGTCGATCCCGTAAATCCCTCGAGCGCCGACGGCACATCCCGCCGACCGCCCACCGATGAGCCCGCGGCGGGCGATTCTTGCCGCCGCCAGTGCGGTCGCAATGATCATCGCCGTGCTTGCCGCGGCCGTCCTGGGTTTCGGACGTCCCGTCTCCGACGCTACTCCGGGTCCATCCATTCCGGCCATCCGGACGCCGCCGATCGCGCCGCCGTTCCCGTCGTTCACGATCCACGTTGACCAGGCCGTCCCGGCCGAGACGCGCGATCCGACGGCTCACAAGGCCCAATCCAAGTTGTGGTTCGCACACGGCGCATGGTGGGCGGTCATGACTGCGCCAGAACGGCCGGCCATCACGATCCACCGCCTGGACCCGATCACCCAGACGTGGATCGACACCGCAACGCTCGTGGATGAGCGACCGAACGCGAATGCCGACGCTCGCTGGGACGGGGAGCGCCTGGTCATCGCCAGTGCCGTGGACACTTCGGGCGCGTCGGGGGCGGCGCGGATCATCCGCTTCCATTTCGACGAGGGATCGGCGCGCTTCGTCATCGACTCCGACTTCCCGGTGCGGATCAGCGACGTCGGGGTCGAGGGCATCGTGGTCGCCCGCGACTCGACCGGAGTCCTGTGGGTCGCCTATATGCAGGACGCGCAGGTCTACGTCAATCACTCGACCGACAACGACGCCGTGTGGGCGCGCCCGATGGCGCTTCCCTGGCCGGAGTCGCTGGCGAGCCCCGACGACATCGCGTCCCTTGTCGCCTTCGGCCGGGGTCGGATCGGGGTCCTCTGGACGAACCAGCGGATCGGGTCGATCCTCCTCACCAGCCGGGGCGACGGCGACCCCGACGACGCCTGGACGGAGCCGGAGGTCGCCCTGCAGGGGCGGGATCTGGCAGACGACCACCTGGATGCCAAGGTCACAGCCGACGGGACCCTTCTCGTGGCCGTCAAGACATCCCTCGACGAGCCCGATACGCCCAATCCCGAATCGCCGCTCACGGTGCTCCTGGAGCGCCGCGTCGATGGCACCTGGTCCAGCCACCAGTTCGGGAGGGTCCGCGATCACCACACCCAACCGGTCATTCTGGTCGACGACCGCGCCGGGATTGTGTACATGTTCGCGACGTCACCGGTGGTGGGTGGGACCGTCTACGTGAAATGGAGTCCGCTTGGTGAGATCGAGTTCCCTGCCGGTCTCGGAGAGCCGTTCATCGTGGGCGACCGCGGCGCCAGCATCGCCGATCCGACCTCCACGAAGGACCCGGTCGACGCCGCCGAGGGATTCGTGGTTCTTGCCTTCGACAAGACCAATGGGCGGTATGTCCATGCCACCGTTGGGGGAGCGACCGAACCGGCTGCTTCCCCGTGGCCGTCGGATGGCACCATTCCGTCTACCGTGTACCTGTCCGACACCTTCGAACCATGGGCGGTCGGCGCCGCACCCGGCAACGGGTGGGAGCTGCGCGACCCACTGGAGGGCACCTTGACGATCGCCACGGACCCGACTCACGGACAGATTGCCGTCCTCGCCCCGTCGGCGGCGAGTTCCGAAGTGCGCGCATGCAAGCCGTTCGCGACCCTTGACGCGCGCCCAGTAACCGTCGAAATCTCGGCCGAGGCCGGCCCTCAGAGCGCCGCCGACGTCGTGGGGCTGGCCGTTCGCGGGACCGGCGGAGAAATTGCCTCAATCCGCTTCGGCCAGGGGGGAACGTTCAGCTACTATGACGGCGCGGTCAAGGTCCGTTCGGATGTCCCGTACCAGCCGGGCGCCTGGTACCGCATCCGGGCCGTCGTGGACCAGGTCGCGCGTTCGGCAACGATCCAGGTGGTCGACGAGGCGAGCGGCCGTCGGGTGCTTTCGGCCGCCGGGCTGGCCTGGCGCTTTGCTGACGCCCCGGCCGACGTCCCGGCCGACGTCCCGGCCGACGTCCCGGCCGCTGACTCGCTGTGCGTCCAGGTGCCCGGTGGCGCTGCCGGCTCAACGCTGGCATTCGATGACGCGGTGGTGCGTCAGCCGTGAGGATCGCGATCACGGGGGCGGCCGGGTTCATCGGATCGAGCGTCGCGGAGGCGCTCCTCGACGCGGGTCACGACGTCCTGGGCAGTGACGCGTTCGTGCCGTCCCACCCGCGCTCATCGGCCCGGCGATCAGCGGCACACCGCCGCTCAGGATTGACGCTGTGCCCGACGGGCTGACCGTGGCCGCCGCCGTGGTGCTATCGGTCAGCGCGCCGCTGAGCGGCTGGCTCGCGTTCCGTCGAGATCGGCCGCCTGTCGCGTGGTTCATCTTTGGTGCGCTCAGCGGGCCCCTGGCGCTCGGCGTCCTTCTGCTCGCGCCGCCAGGTCACTGTCCTCGGTGCGATATGACCGTTGCCGGATGGCCAGCCGCGTGCGCGACGTGTGGCTGGCGCTTCCGCGGCCGACCGGCCATGGCCGACGTGGTGCTTGCCGAAGAGGCGGACACGATGGACGCCCAGCCGCCGCCGCTCGAGCCGACGTTTGCGCCGCGGCCCACCGGCGGTAGAGCGCCCGCTCGTTATGTCGGTTCGCAGAGACAACGCACTGGGAAGATCGCCGTCGAGCAGCCGTCGCTTGTGCGCGAGTCGGCCGGGCGTGCCGGGGCGAGGGGCCTCTGGCCCAGGCTGGTCGGCTCGGCAACCGAACGTGGTGTACCGGACCTGCAATCCTCCGCCGAGTCGGACGGGGAGGGCTGGCCCGCAGGTGGATCGGCCGCCGATGCCTCCGTGGATCATGGCGTCCAGATGGTCGCGACCGGCATCTTCACGGGCGGAAGCGCCCGTCTCGAGATCGGGTCGCGGTACGCGATCGGTCGAGACGGCCACAGTCTGGTCATCCTCGGCCCTGTGGATCGCACGCCCAACGAGGTCCAGTTCTCTGTCCCGATCGAGACGATCGACCTGCTCGCAATGGAGGATCGGGTTACGGTGGCATCGCGGGCCGACGCCCATGATCGGTTGGCCATGGCGTTCATCTCGGCGGCGGGCCTTCGCGGCAGGGCTCTCGAGGAGGCGCTCGCGGATGTCACCGCCGTGGCCGCGGCGCCCGAGTCCCCGTGACCCGTCCAGCACAACCCGGTGGTCAGGGCGATCGCCTCGGCAACGCGCTGGCGAGCCGCCTGCCCGAGGTCGCGGGAGCACTGATCAGCGTTGCCGTGGTCGCGGTCGTCCTGACCGGAGGACGCTTCGGTTCAGCCTCGGTCCCGAGGGTATCGCCTGGCCCGTCGGCGTCGCCATCGTTTGCCGCCTCCTCCGCGCCCACGCACATCGTTGATGCGGCGCTCGTGAACCTCCTCGCGACGGTCAACGATCAGCTGGCTGCCGGCGGAGCCCGATTGGCTGAGCGTGCGCGTGCCGTGCCATTTCCGACGGCCGACATCGCCACGCTGATTCGCGAGCTGAACGCGACGGCGCGATCGGCCCTCGAGCTGATCCCGCAGCTCGAACGCCAGCCGGGTGCCATCCCGATGGCCGATCGCCTGTCCGCGTTCTACGACGCAATCCGGACGACCGCGACCGCCGGACTGCAGGGCTCGGTCACAAACGCCGCGGCCTATGGGCGCACCGCTGCCGACCTGGCCGTGACGCTCGAGGCGTTGCCAACGCTCCAGGCCGACCTGCAGGCGCTGCTGCTCCTTCCACCGGCCAGCGTGCCGCCGGCCGACAGCCCGAGTCCGTCGGACAGCGCAGGCCCCACCGCCTCAGACGAGCCACCCGCCACGCCGACGACCGACCCGACGCCGCCCGTGGGTGGACCGGACCTGGTCACCGGCGGCGGGTTCGACGGCGGTGTCGGGAGCCCATGGACGCTGGTCCTCGATCCAGGCGTGAACGCCCAGCTGGCCGCCGACGCTGACCGATTCGCGTCCGCGCCCATCGCCGCTCGCATCTCGATCTCCACGCCCACGACGTCTCGGGGAGCCATCGCCCTGCGCCAGGCGGGAATGCCGATCGAGGCTGGGGCGAGCTACGTCATGCGGGTAGCCCTCGCGGCGTCCGAGCCGCGCGAAGTCGTGCTCCGCGTCGCCTCGCTGGACGGCGTGACGTACGGCGCCCGCATCGTTGTCGCGACGGCGGCCTGGACGATCTACGAGCTCCAGTTCAGCGCCCCGATCGGCGATCTCTCGGCGGTGCTCTCGATCGCGCTCGGCCGCTCGACGGCGACGACCTGGATTGACGACGTCTCCCTCCGCCAGGCCCTCCAGACCGTGGTCCCGTGACCGACCGCCGAGCTGACGCTGCGCGGGCTCGACAAGAGCGCTACACTGGCCCCCGAGGCAGGTCGCGGCGGAACGCGACCCGCGGAGGGGCGTTAATGCAGGGACTGTCCAGGGCGCGCCGCTTGCGGCACGCGTCACTCGCCGTGATGTGCCTGGTCCTTGGTTCCCTTTCAGCCCCGGCCTCCTCGGCCATTGCAACACCCGGTGACGTCGGGTTCCAGGGCCCCGTCTACACCGGGGCGTCCCACCCGACCGAGCACAAGCCGGAGAGCAAGCTCTGGTGGAATGACGGGTCGTGGTGGGGCAGCCTGTTCGACACGGTCACCAGGAAATTCCAGATCCATCGCCTCGACGCGACGACGCAGAGCTGGCAGACGACGGGCGTCCTCATCGATGAGCGGGCCGG
Organism: Chloroflexota bacterium; assembly: GCA_031395155.1. Lineage (GTDB taxonomy): Bacteria > Chloroflexota > Limnocylindria > Limnocylindrales > CSP1-4 > CAKKPP01. The sequence continues at coordinate 6,753 of JANNUK010000032.1, forward strand.
GACCCACTCCGACTCGCTGTGGGACGGCACCAAGCTGTACGTCGCCTCGCATGCCTACTCAACCACGCCCTCCTCGGGGTATCCGGCGCGGCTCTATCGGTACAGCTATGACGCCGGCACCAGGACCTACTCCCTCGACGCGGGATTTCCGTCGATCATCAACGACTACCGGACGGAGACCCTGGTCATCGCCAAGGATGGAACCGGCAAGCTGTGGGCCACGTGGACCGAGGGCAACAAGGTCTGGGTCAACCGGACGGTCGGGAATAACCAGACCTGGGGGACGCCGTTCGTCCCGGCGATCAACGGGGCATCCAACCTCAAGGCCGACGACATCTCGTCGATCATCTCCTTCGGCCCCGGCCAGATCGGCCTGATGTGGAGCAACCAGACGGATCCCGCAATGTACTTCGCGGTCCACACCGACGGGAGCGCCGATACGACCTGGACCGGCGAGACCGCATTTGGGGGCGCCAAGAACGCCGACGATCACATCAACATGAAGTCGCTCGAATCCGACGGCAGTGGCCGCGTCTTCGCGATCACGAAGACGTCACAGACAACGGGCTCTGCGACGATCATCGCGGTCGTCGTCCGGACGTCGGACGGTGCCTGGACCAACTATCCGGTCTGGCGGGTCTCGGACGGCACGACCCGGCCCATCCTCCTCATCGACACCGAACACCAGGAGCTTCGCGCCTTCGCGACCGCGCCGGAGAGCAGCGGCATCATCTACACGAAACGCTCGCCGCTCAACAACATTTCCTTCCCGGTGGGCAAGGGAGACATCTTCATCCGGGACGCCGCGGTCGACGGCCTGAACAACCCGACCTCGACGAAGCAGAACCTCAGCAGCACGACCGGGTTGGTGGTGCTGGCTGCGCAGAACTCGAACAAGCGCTACTGGCACAACTACGATCCGCTCGGCGGCGGAGGCCCGCCTCCGCCCATCGCCCCTACCGCCGATTTCAGTGCCAGTCCAACGTCGGGACCGGCACCGTTAGCCGTCACCTTCAGCGATGCGTCAACCGACGCTCCCACGAGCTGGGCATGGA